>VBCP01000419.1 GCA_005888925.1 Betaproteobacteria bacterium
CTCCTGGCGCACGCGCATGGCGCTCAGGCACAAAGGGCTGGCATTCGAGAGCAAGCCGGTGGCCATGAGCGACAAGGCGGCGATCGCCTTCTCCGGCGGCAAGACCGTCCCGGTGATCAAGGACGGCGAGACGGTGGTGCGCGACTCCTGGAAGATCGCAGAGCACCTGGAAGACCGCTACCCGGACAGGCCGGCGCTCTTCGGCGGCGCGATCGGCCGCGGCGTGACGCAGGCGTTCAACACCTGGGTCGATCGCGCGCTGGTGCCGGCGATGATGCCGGTGATCGTCGCCGACGTGCACGAGCGCGTCGATCCGATGGACGACGCTTACTTCCGTCAGCAGTTCGAAGGCTTCCTCAAATGCACGCTCGAGGAGGCGCGCACGCGGCGCCCGCAGGCGCTCGAGCGCCTGGCGAGGGCGCTCGAGCCGATGCAGGCGACGCTGAAAAGGCAGGCATTTATCTGCGGGTCCGCCCCGGCCTACGGCGACTACATTTTGTTCTCGGTTTTTCAATGGGCGCGCATCACGAGCCCTCAGGCCATCTTTAACAATTCAGACCCCCTCTACGGCTGGCGCGAGCGAATCCTCGACCTGTACGATGGCTTCGCTCGCAATATTCCCACGGCCTGAAATGCTTTCGCGCGTCGGCAAATACGAGGTGAAGCAGCTCCTTGGCAAGGGCGCGACCGGGTCGGTCTATCTCGCGATCGATCCGTTCGGCCAGCGCGAGGTCGCGATCAAGGTGCTGGAGAAGCTCTCCGCCGATCCCGAGGATGCACGGCGCCAGCTGCGCTTCTTCCAGAACGAGGCGGCGCTCGCCGGCAAGCTGCGCCATCCGCATATCGTCAGCATTCTCGACGCGGGCCTCGAGGACATGAGCGCCGGCGAGCCGCTGCGCTATCTGGTGATGGAGGTGGTCGACGGCCCCGCGCTCACCAAGTACTGCGAGCCGGCAGCGCTGCTCGATCCCATGAAGACGATCGAGATCGGCTACAAGTGCTGCAAGGCGCTGGAATTCGCCAACACGCTCGGCGTCGTGCATCGCGACATGAAGCCGGCCAACATCCTCACCAGGGGAATAGATTCGGGCACGCTCGACATCAAGGTGGCGGATTTCGGCGCCGCCCAGCTCGCGCGCAGCGACGTGACGCAGGTATCGGGCGTCGGCTCGCCCGCGTACATGTCGCCCGAGCAGTTGAAGGGCGAGGAGATCGACTTTCGCACCGACATGTTCTCGCTCGGCGGCGTGCTGTACCACCTGATGACAGGCAGCCGGCCGTTCGACGGCGCCACCACCTATCAACTGGTCGACAACATCCTCAACAGCACGCCGCCGCGGCCGTCGCAGGCGCGCAGCACCGTGCCGGCGGCGCTCGACAACGTGGTGATGCACGCGCTCGGCAAGACGCGCGACGAGCGCTATTCGAGCTGGGACGAGTTCGCCGAGGCGCTCGCCCGCCTGCTCGGCCAGCAGCGCAGCTCGAAGGATCTCTCCGATGCCGAAAAATTCAGCGCCTCGCGGCGCCTTTCGTTCTTCAAGCGCTTCAACGACGTCGAGCTCTGGGAGGCGGTGCGCGCCTCGCGCTGGGAGCAGCACGCGGCGGGCGCGATGCTCATCCAGGAAGGCACGCCCGACGAGCATTTCTTCATCCTCGCCTCGGGCATGCTCAAGGTCACGCAGCGCGGCAAGCTCCTGAACGCCGTCAGCGCCGGCGAGTGCGTCGGCGAGATGGCTTACGCGCGCCGCGACGGCCAGCCGCGCAGCGCGACCGTGACGGCGATCGAGCCGAGCTGGGCGATGCGCATGCGCGTGCAGGACATCGACGCGCTCTCCGAGTCCTGCCGCGCGCGCTTCAACGAGGCCTTCCTCTCGATCATGGCCGCGCGCCTGGCGATGCTGGGCGGGCGCCTGGTGGCCATGTAGAAAAATGGGGTCAGATCAACTTTTAAAAGTTGCTCTGACCCCATTTATTCTGGTGTTCGTCGCTAGCGCCGCCGCGGCCTACGACGTCGACGAGGTCGCGCTCGGCGCGAGCGAGAAAGAGATCAAGCAGCGCTTCCCTCACGCCAATTGCCGGGCGCTCGAGTGGCCGACGCGCGCGGCCGACCGGCGCTGCGACGACTCGCGCATCAGCTTCGGCGGGGTGGAGGCGAGCGTGACCTTCTATCTCAAGCGCGATGCGGTAGAGGGGTTCGATGTGCGCTTCGACCAGCGCGCGCTGCAGCCCGTGATGGAATTTCTGCGCAGGCGCTACGGCGCGCCGGCGGCCGCGGGGCCGGACCCGGTCAAGGCCGAGTGGAAAGACAAGGCGGAGCGGGCGGTGCTGACCGCCGAGCAAGGCAGGCGCCGCGCGTCACTGCTCGTGTCGCGCGGCACCTTCGAGGAAGAGCTCTACAAGGTGCGTTAGAGCTTGCGCAGTGCCTTGACCGCCTTCGCCGCATCGTC
>VBCP01000423.1 GCA_005888925.1 Betaproteobacteria bacterium
GCTGAAGCGCGCCATCAAGCGCGTGAAAGCGGGGCAGCCGGCACTGATCGACACCATCACGCAGAAGCGATGATCCGCGCGGCGCTGCTGCTCGCATTGGCCATATTGAGCGGCGCGGCGTGCGCGCAGCAAGTGGTGAATCTCTACTCATCGATGGCGGAGAAGGACCTGCGCCGCCTCGTCGCCGATTTCGAGCGGCGCCACGGCGCCAAGGTCAATGTCTGGCGCTCGGGCAAAAACCGCGTCCTGCAGCGCGTCATCTCGGAGGCGCGGGCCGGCCGCAACGAGGTCGACGTGATCCACAATCCGTCGCCGGAAATGGAAGCGCTGCACCGCGAGAAGCTGCTGAAAGCGGTCGAGTCGCCGCTGCATGCGAACCTGATCCCGCAGGCGGTGGCGCCGCATCGCGAATGGGCCGGACCGCGCGTGTATGTTTTCGTCCAGGCGTATAACACCGCCAAGGTGAAGCGGGAGGAGCTGCCGCGGACCTATGCCGACCTCCTGCAGCCGCGCTGGAAAGGCCTCATCGCCATCGAAGGCAAGGAGCAGGAATGGTTCTTCACACTGGTGCAGGCGATGGGCGAAGCCGAAGGGCTGAAGTACTTTCGCGCGCTCGCCGCCAACGGCCTGCAGGTGCGCATGGGCAATGCGTTGCTCACAAACCTGGTGGTCGCGGGCGACGTGCCGTTCGCGCTCACGCTGTATAGCTATTTGCCCGATCAAGCCAAGCGCGCCGGCGCGCCGATCGACTGGATTGCGCTCGCGCCGACGATCGCTGCGACCGATGCAGTGGGCATCGCCGCACGTGCCCCACATCCGCAGCTCGCGCGCGAGCTCTATGACTTCATGCTCGGCGAGGGCCAGGCGCTGATGGCGGAAATGGGCCATATCGTTTCCCACCGCCGCATCTCGCCGGAGCTCGAGCGCTTCAAGCTGACGTTCATCGATCCGGCGGCGGTGATCCAGGATTACGATCGCTGGACGAAGCTCTTCGAGGACACGATCTACAACCGGCAATGACCACCGCCGAGGAAAACGAAGCCCTGACGCGCACCGGTGCTGGCACGCCGATGGGAGAGCTGTTCCGGCGCTATTGGCTGCCGGCGCTGCTCGCGGAGGAGCTTCCCGAGCCGGATTGCCCGCCGGTGAGAGTGAAGTTGCTGGGTGAGCGGCTGATCGCGTTCCGCGATACCGCGGGGCGCCTGGGGCTCATCGATGAATTCTGCGCGCACCGCGGCGTGTCGCTCTGGTTCGGGCGCAACGAGGAAGGCGGCCTGCGCTGCTCCTACCACGGCTGGAAGTACGACATCACCGGCCAGTGCGTCGAGATCATGAAGCTGAAGGGCTATCCGTTGGTCGAGCGCGGCGGCGTGCTGTGGACCTACATGGGGCCGGCCGACCGGCAGCCGCCGGCGCCGGCTTATGAATGGATCGACGTGCCACCGGCGCAGCGCTACGTCAGCAAGCGCCTGCAGGAATCCAACTACCTGCAGGCGATGGAAGGCGGGCTCGATTCGATCCATTCCACTTTCCTGCATCGCGGCTCGGTCGAGGATGATCCGCTGCTGAAGCGCGACCCTGAAAGCGCGGCGATGCTGAAAGGCGATCCGAGCCCGGCGTTCCTGCCGCTCGACTCGCCAGGCGGCCTGCACATCTGCACGCGGCGCAAGGTCGGCGACGACCGCTACTTCTGGCGCGTCACGCAGTTCCTGATGCCGTGCTTCAACCTGTTTCCGCCCTACGGCGACAATCCTTCCGGTGGGCACGCCTGGGTACCCCGGGATGACGACAACTGCTGGGTCTTCAACATCGACTACCACCCGCGGCGAGCGCTCAGCGCCGCCGAGCGCGAAGGCGCGAAGACTGGCCGCGGCGTGCACGTTCCCCTCGTCGACGGCAGCTTTTTGCCGGTGGCGAATCGCCGCAACGATTACATGATCGACCGCACGGCCCAGAAAGCGCGGCGCACGTTCTCTGGCGTGCTCGGCGTCGGCGTGCAGGACGCCGCCATCCAGGAAAGCATGGGCCTGATCGCCGACCGGCCCGCCGAGCACCTCGTCGCGACCGACAAGGGCATCGTCATGACGCGGCGGCGCCTTCTCGATGCCGCGCAATCGGTGGCGCGCGGCGAAGCGCCGCCGGGCCTGGACGCGGCGGCACAGCGCGTGCGCGCCATGTCGCGCGTCACGCCGCGCGAGATGCCGGTGGAGGACGTCCTCGCATGAACGTGGGCGTGATCGGCGCCGGGCGCATGGGCCTGCCCATCATCGGCCACCTTGTGCACAAGGGATTCGCGACGCTGGTCTACGACGTCGACGGTGGCAAGCGCAAAGCGGTGGAAGAGCGCGGCGCGCAGTGGGCCGCCGATGTTGCCGCGCTCGCGGCCGGGAGCGACGTGGTGCTGGTGTGCGTCGGCTATGACGAGGAGCTGCGCCAGCTCGGTGCTGAGCACCGTGAATCCGAAGACGGTGCAGGCGCTCGCTGCCGCGGCGCCGCCCGGCGTTGCCGTGGTGGATGCGACCATGTGCCGCGGCGGGCGCGCGGCCGACGAAGGGACGCTGCTCTGCTTCGTCGGCGGCGATGCCGCGACGGTGGAGCGACTGCGGCCGGTACTCGCCGCGTTCGCCGCCGACATCGTGCACACCGGTCCGGCCGGCAGCGCCCAGGTCGCCAAAGCCGCGAACAACTTGATCCTATGGGCGTGCCTGGTGGCGGATCACGAGGCGCTGGCGCTGGCGCAACGCTTCGGGCTGGACATCGACAAGCTGCGCAAGGCGCTCGAGATTTCGAGCGCCTCCAACGACGCGCTCGAGAAGTGGGGCACGCAGACCATGGCCTGGGCCGACGACGACATGGAAATCGTCGCCGAGATGGAGCGCGAGTGCGGCCTCAAGCTGCCGCAGAGCGAAGTGACCCGCGAGATCTGCCGCGCGCTCAAGCCGCGCCGCTACAAGCTCGACCAGTACGGTAAATGAACTGGTTTTGCGCGCTGCTCTGCGCGGCGCTGATGCCGCTCGCGGCGGCGGCCGATGCGGTCTCGGACATCGCGCTCTACCGCGGTGCTGATCGCAGCGCAAGGCTGGTGGAGGGGGCGCGCAAGGAGGGGAGCCTCAACCTCTACACGTCGCTCACTGTCGAGGACATGGCGGCGCTCAACGGCGCCTTCGAGGCGAAGCACGGCGTCAAGGTGCGCATGTGGCGCGCCACCTCCGACAAGGTGGTGCAGCGCGTGCTGGCCGAAGCGAAGGCGGGCCGTTACGAGCTCGACATCGTCGAGACCAACGCGCCGCCGCTCGAGTCGCTGCACCGCGAGGGAATATTGCAGCGCGTGCACTCTCCCCAGCACGCCGAGCTGATCGCCGCAGCGCTGCCCGCGCATGGCGAGTGGGTCGGCTCGCGGCTGAACGTGTTCGTGCAGGCGTACAACACCGCGCTGGTCGGCCGCGGCGAGCTCCCCCGATCCTATGGGGACCTGCTGCAGCCGCGGTGGAAAGGGCGCCTTGGCGTCGAGGCCGGCGACGAGGACTGGTTCGCCATGGTGGTGACGGCGCTTGGCGAGGCGCAGGGGCTGCGCCTGTTCCGCGAGCTGGTCGCCACCAACGGCGTGTCGGTGCGCCGGGGCCATACCCTGCTCGCAAATTTGGTGGCGTCCGGGGAAGTTCCGCTCGCCCTGACTGTTTACAACTTTACGGCCGAGCAGCTCAAGCGCAAAGGCGCGCCGTTCGACTGGTTCGTGCTTCCGCCGGCGGTGGCACGCGCCAACGGGCTTGCGCTCGCACGCCGTGCGCCGCACCCTCACGCGGCGCTCCTCTACTACGACTTCATGATCGGCGAGGCGGGCCAGCGCATCCTCGAGGAGCGCGGCTTCCTGCCGGCGCGGCGTGGGATGCAAGGCGCGCTCGCCGGCCTGCCGCTGCGGATCGTCGATCCGGCGTTGATGCTCGACCAGGCGGAGAAATGGACCCGGCTCTACGAGTCGATCTTCCTTTCCCAGCGGCGCTGACGTTGCGCTCGCGCGACGCTTGGCTTGACAGTTCCATGTCAGGGCTTGTAGCGTTTGCGGCGCTGTTCCGTGCACTCGATCATCGTTCGCGATAGCGGAACACATCTTCTGGGAGGAGGAAAGATGAAAAGGAAGGCACTCGCCGCCGCAGTCGGCGCGCTGTTCGTCGCACCCGTAGCGCAGGCGCAGATCACGTTCGGCAACGACGAGATCGGCACCATGCAGATCTACGGCAAGCTCTATCCGCAGTACCAATGGTCGAGCACCAACGGCACCACGCAACCCGGGGCGCCCGTTTCGACGCTCGTCGCGTCCACTGCGACCAGCGGGGTGCTCGGCACAGCGGGTGCCGTGAACGGCCGCATCGAGGAAACACCGCCGCGGGAATACGTCCAGGTCGGCAACTCGTACATCGGCTTTCGCGGCGAGCGCGGCCTCGGGCGCGGCTTTGGCGGCCTCAAGGGCATCTGGCAGCTCGAGCAGTCGACCAACTTCGACGTGGGCAATGGCACCTTCGGCTCGCGCAACTCCTTCGTCGGCCTGTCGAGCGGCGCCTTCGGCACCGTGAAGCTCGGCAACATGGACACGGTGTACAAGGAGTACGGCGACACCATGGCCATGTTCGGCATCTCGAGCGGCAACTTCACCTCGGGAAGCAACGTGCTGTCACAGTCGATCAGCAGCGCCGGCGCCGCTCGGTTCCACGAGCGCAGGAACAACTCTGTCATGTACGAGACGCCGACGTTCTCGGGCTTTACGGGCGGCCTCATGTACGGCCCGGCCGAGGACAAGTCGGGTGGCGCGACGCCGCGCAATTTAAATTTCTGGTCCTACGGCGTGAAATGGGACACCGAGCGCTTCTATGCATCAGTGCACGGCGAGCGCCACGAGGATGCCTTCGGGCTGTCGAACAGCCTGCCTGCGGCTTCCCCGCTCAGGAACAATGCCACCGGCACGGCACATTCGGTGGACAAGGCGATGCGCTTCAGCGGGGAATGGCGCCTGCCCAACATGCGCTTCGTCTTCGACGTTGCGAAACTGCAGTACGACGAATCTGGCACGGGCGGCACTCCCGCCGCGCCGAAAGCCGAGAACTACCAGCACACGAACTACGGCATCGGCTGGGACGGCGGTTTCGGCGCGTGGCGCTTTGCGACCCAGTTCGTCAAAGCAGGCGAAGGTGAATGCAGGCTCACGTCGGGTACCTGCAGCACCGCCGGCCTGGGGGCCACGCTGTGGACCGTGGGTACGCGCTGGCGCTTCGATCGGCAGACCTTCGTTTACGCGATCGGCGCGCTCCTGAGGAACGGCGTATCGGCGTCCTACAACAACAATAGTTCCCAGCCTCTCGCTGCGGGCTCCGATACCAAAAACTTCGCCCTCGGCGTCAGCTATTCGTTCTAGCGTCGCGCAGGTGTAAGGTGGACGGGCGCCTTCGGGCGCCCGTTCT
>VBCP01000426.1 GCA_005888925.1 Betaproteobacteria bacterium
TCGCCGCGCACAAGTGCGACTGGGTGAAGCCGCTCGAGATGGACTACCGCGGCTACACGCTGCACGAGATCCCGCCGAACGGGCAGGGCATCGTCGCCCTGATGGCGCTTGGCATGCTCGAGCATTTCGACCTGCGCTCGCACCCGGTCGACGGACCCGACAGCGTCCACCTGCAGATCGAGGTGATCAAGCTCGCGTTCGCCGACGCCTGGCGCTACGTCGCCGACCTCGACACCATGGACGTGAAGCCGCACGCGTTGCTCGAGCGCGAGTACCTCAAGTCGCGCGCACGCCTCATTGATCCCAAGCGGGCGCAGGAGTTCGGCCATGGCGTTCCGCCCAAGGGCGGCACGGTGTATCTGACTGCGGCGGACGCCTCGGGAATGATGGTGTCGTTCATCCAGTCGAACTACATGGGCTTCGGCTCCGGCGTGGTGGTCGACGGCATCTCTCTGCAGAACCGCGCCGCCACCTTCGTCATGCAGCCCGGCCACCCGAACTGCGTCGGCCCCGGAAAGCACCATGCAGCCGCAGGGCCATACGCAGGTGATGGTGCGGCTCGCGGATTACGAGCAGAGCCCGCAGGCGGCGTGCGACGGCCCGCGCTTCCGCTTCGTGCAGGGCATGGACGTCAGCGTCGAGGACGACGGCTTCCCCGCGGCGACGCTCGAGGAACTGCAGCGCCGCGGCCACCGCATCGTCACCATCGACGACTACAACCAGTTCGGCAGCGCGCAGCTCATCTGGAAGCTCGACGGCGGCTATTTCGTCGCCAGCGATCCGCGCCGCGACGGCCAGGCGGTTGGGTTTTAGAACGGTTTAACTGGCGTTGGCTAGACGAAGACGCACCTGCTGACCGCCATACGCATCGGCTCCCCCGCTGATATGCCGCGTGTACGGCGCGCGTACGAGGAATGGGGCTACAACGGCGGCGTTGACGACGGCGACGTGGTCTACGTCGCAGAGGCGGCCGACGCAGTCGTCGGCCTTGTCCGCCGTACGCATGAGTACGGCGTCACGATGCTGCGAGGCATGCACGTTGCGCCCGGGGACCAGCGGCGAGGCATCGGATCTAGTCTGCTCTCTGCATTCACTCACGATCTCGCGAAGCGCGCGTGCTTCTGCGTGCTCAGCATCGCCTGAGGGAATACCGAGCACATGGCCTGGATGTTCTTGTGATGCAACGACCTGCGGTACGTTAGATGGAGGCGACATGTTGAAGATCTGGGGCCGCGTCAATTCCGTAAACGTGAAAAAGGCACTGTGGGCCGCCGAAGAGCTCGGGCTCAAGTACCAGCGCATCGACGCCGGCATGGAGCACGGCGTCAACAGCACGCCAGAGTACCGCCGCATGAACCCGACCGGGCTCGTGCCGACGATCGAGGACGACGGCTTCACGCTGTGGGAGTCGCACACGATCGTGCGCTACCTCGCGGCGAGGCACGGCGCCGGCAGCCTGTGGCCCACTGACGTCAAGGCGCGCGCCGATGCCGATCGCTGGATGGACTGGACGCACAGCTTCTCGCGCGAGTTCCAGCGCCCGGTGTTCTGGCCGCTGGTGCGCACGCCGCCCGAGAAGCGCGACGCCAAGGCGATCGCCGAGGCGGTGCGCAAGTGCGCCGACATGCTGGGCATCGTGGACGCGGCCCTGGCGGATCGGAAATATCTCGGCGGCAGTCAGCTCACCGAATCTGAAATGAGGGAGCGGCCGAGGCTGCCGAACCTGGAGGCGTGGTTCACGCGCCTCTGCGAGCGGGCGCCCTACCGCAAGATCGTCGACATCGCGCTGAGCTAGGGGCGCTGCGCGAGGACGGACTCGCGTGTCGTGCGGCCGCTCGCGGCCAGCTTGCGCGCGCGCTCGTAGAAGGCGTCGAGGCTGCCCGCCTCGGCGAGCAGGCGCTCGAAGGCCGGCACCAGCTCGTTATAGAGCGCGATGGACACGAGGAAGGCATTGTTCGGCTCGGCCGGCACGAAGCCCGGGAAAGCGGCGCGCAGCCGGTCGAACTCGCCGCGCTTCTGCTCGAGCATCTGCTCGGGCGACAGGCGCATCGCGTAGATCGTCTTCAGGCGCTCGCGCGTCTCCTTGATGCGCGCCGCGAGCTCGCGCTTGCGCGCCTGCGCGGCGTGGAAAGCGGCGAGCTCCGCGGTGCGGCCGTCGGCTTCGAGCCAGCGGCGCACGCCCTCCTCCTCGACCGTCACGGCGAACGATTCGTTGAACGTGGTGTCGTTCTTCGCGTACACCACCTGGTGCGCAAGCTCGTGAAACACCAGCCGCGCGACCTGCGCGTCCGGATAGCGGATGAAAGTCGAGAGCAGCGGATCGTCGAACCAGCCGAGGGTCGAGTAGGCGAGGATGCCGCCGACGTACACATCGTAGCCTTCGGCGCGCAGTCTTTCGGCATGGCGCTGGGCCTCGCGCTCGGAGAAAAAGCCGCGATAGGCGACGCAGCCGGTGAAGGGGAAGCACTCGGCCTTCGGCTCGATCGAGAACTTGGGCGCGGCGAACACGTTCCATACGGCGAAGCGCCGGTTGAGGTCGGCGTACGACGTATAGCTCGCGTTGTCGGGCAGATGAAGCTCGCGCGAGGCGAATTCACGGATGTGCCGTGCGGTCTCGAGGCGCCCCTTGAGATCCGGCGGCGTCGCGGGGTCGGCGAGCCAGGCTTCGACCGGCCGCGCCGCGGACAGCAGCTTGATATGGCCGCCGATGGCCTGCCCGTAGTACGAAAGCGATTCGCAGCCCGCGCACAGCGCTAGAACCAGGATGGCGGCGAGCGCTCTCATGCAAATCGCCCGGCGTGCAGGAAATGTTCCACCAGCGCCGCCACGCGGCCGGACACGGCGAGCATGCTGTGCCCCTGCCGCAGCAGCACGCGATCGGCCATTCCGTCCACGACGGTTTCTTCGGCGCACACCACGCCGTCATTTTCGCCCGGAAGCGCGCCGAGCGCGCGCCCGAGGCCGAGCGGCAGCGTGCCGGCGATGACCCCGAGCGCCTCCGGGCGTTGCCAGCGCGCATGGTGCTTCTCCCAGCGCGGCGCGCAGGCGCCCAGCATCCAGCGCCCCAACGCGCCCGAACCGAGCCTGCGGCCGGCGAAGCAGCCTGCCACCGGCGCGCCGAGCAGCACGATGCGGCCGGCGGCAATCTCGCGGTGGCTTTCGAGCAGATCGAAAAT
>VBCP01000427.1 GCA_005888925.1 Betaproteobacteria bacterium
AGCTTGAGCGAAGCGCGAGCAGTGGTCTCAACCATGCGCGCCAAGGCCTTTGCGCGGCACAGCGTCATTCCGGAGCCGCCGGAAGAGCCGCTACCCGAGAACTGCTGCGAGCGCGGCTGCGACCGTTGCGTGTTTACGGTGTACTACGAGGCGATCGATGCGTGGCGGCGCGATATCGAGTGCGGCTGGCGCTGAAACAATAATTACGACCCTGGCCCCGAATTAGAAGCGCATGTTCAGCCCCACGGCGATGGCATGGCGCGCGACGAGCTGCACGCCATTCACGTCCTGGTAAACGGGAAGCTGCAGGAAGCCGTACGCCTGGACCTGGCGGCCGAACGCATAGCTCACGCCGGGACTCAGGAAGAGAAACTTGCCGCCGCTGTCCTCGGGCTCCGCTTCGAGGCCCTGATCGCGCGCCTTGAAGAGGTAATTCGCCTGCAGCAGCAGGCCGACCCGGTCGCCCCAGCCGTAGCGCGCGCCTGCATCGAGCGTGAACCGGTTCCCGGGCCGGAAGTCGTTGTACTCGTACAGGGGAAGCTGGGCGAGCGCCTGCACGAACCAGGACCAGTTGCGCTCGGGCAGGTCCTTCGAGTAGTAGGCGCCCGCCAGCAGGTCGGTGGTGCCGGTGCCCGGCTGCAGCGTGCGCTCCGCCTCTTCGCCATCGCCGTTGCGCACGCTGGTCTGTCCGGTCGGCAGCTTCAAGCCGAAATTGACGCCGGCGGTGCCGATCGTGTGCTTGTCGCGGTCCTCGAAGCTCGCGAGCCGGCGCCGCACCAGCACGCGCGCATCTCCGAGCCCCGTAAAGGTCCACTCTTCCGGCAGCTGCGCGCCACCGTGATTGTGGATGTGCTCATGGTGGCGATGCACCATCGGCAGCTGCGCGTTCACGCCCCAGTCCTGGTTGAAGGTGTAGTCGAACGTGCCAACGAGATTGCGGTTCTCCGTCAGCACCTCGTCGTGATGCCGGGGGACCTCGCCGACGGCGAGGTCGCGTCGGCCGGTACGCGGCTGGTCCTGCTTGATCGACTCGAAACGCAGGTCGAGCCGTGCGCCCGGCTCGAGCCAGGCGCCGTGCACATCCCAGCTGGTGTTAACGGTGCAGAACGCCGAGCCGCAGGACGCGAACGCCTGGGTCGGTAATGCCAGCGCCACCGAGATGGCGCCAAGCAGCAAAAGCGGTCTCATGGTTTCCCCTGTGTGGTTGATTGCCGATCAACGACAGGAGAAACGGCGGCGCGCGCGCGCCATGGACCAGAACCAATGTGCGCGAATGCGAACCCTCGACGCTCGGCGATATGGGCTGCGCGGCGGCGGGCAGCGGCAGAGCAATGTCTGCATGCGAAGGGACCAAGCCGCCAACGCCCATGAAGCAGAAGGCGCAGTGGTCCTGATGCTTGGCAGCGGAATCGTCGAGCGGCGACTTGCCGCCGGGCACTTCGAGGTAATGCGTGATGCCCTCGACCGTGCAGATCGGCACCAAGTTGACCGACTTCGGTCTGGCGTTGGCGATGAGCGGCCACAGCGCGTGCAACGCAATGGCCAGTACGCCGAGCCAGGTGCCGATCTTTCTCATCGGGCGAGGAATCCGGAGTCTACCGGCAGCGTGACGCCGGTGATACAGCGCGCCGCCGGGCTGCACAGGTAAACGATCGCCGCGGCGATCTCCTCCGGCTCGGGCAGCCGGCCGAGCGGCGTGTGGTGCATGACGCGCTTAAGGACCTCCGGGTTCGAGAAGATCGGCACCGTCAGATCGGTGCGCACGAACGTGGGCGCCACAGCGTTTACGCGAATATTGTCCGGCGCCCATTCGAGCGCGAGGGAACGCGTAAGGTTTACCACGCCGCCTTTGCTCGCCTGGTAGGAGGCATTCGGAAAAATGCCTCCGGAGAAGCCCATGATCGACGCCAGGTTCACGATCGAGCCGCCGCCGCGCTTCTTCATGTATGGCATCGCGGTGCGCGCGCAGATGAACGTCGCCTTCAGATTCAGGTCCAGCACCTGATCCCATTCTTCGCCGGAAAGCTCGGTCGCGGCCTTGCGTACGGCGCGCCCCGCGCTGTTCACGAGGATGTCGATGGCGCCGTGGTGCTTTTCGACGTCCCCCAATGCGCGCTCGACGGCCTTCTCGTCGGTGACATCGCAGCCGGTGGCGATATCGAGGATCGCGACCTTGGCGCCCGCCTCTTCGAAAAGGCGCGCGGTGGCGGCGCCGATGCCGCTCGCGCCGCCGGTGACGACAGCAACCTTTCCCTCGACGCTGAATACATCCATGGAAACCGGCTCAGTATACTCAGCGGGCGTGCACGACCTTCTGATCCGCAATGCGCTGCTGCTCGATGGCCTGGGCGCGCCGCCGGCGCGCGGCGACCTATCGGTGTCGGACGGAAAGATCACCGGCGTGGGCGCGGTCGACGGCGCCGCGAAGGAGACCGTCGATGCGGGCGGCCTCGCATTGATGCCGGGCATCATCGACAA
>VBCP01000428.1:0-887 GCA_005888925.1 Betaproteobacteria bacterium
GATCGCCGTGCAGCAGCTTCAGCCCGCGGCTGCGCATCGCCTCGAGATGCGCGCCGCGCGCCACGACCGAGACCTCGTTGCCTGCGGCGGCGAGTTTCGCCGCGATATGCCCGCCAACCGCGCCGGCGCCGAAGACGCACAGTTTCATGCCGATAGAATACGCCGCCATGAAAATCTGCCGGTTCGACGACAACCGCCTGGGCTTGGTCACCGATGACGGCATCCGCGACGTGAGCGCTGGGCTCTCGAAGCTGCCGTCGGTGACCTATCCCTTCCCGCGACACGACGCGCTGATTGCGCATCTCGCCGAGCTGCGCCCGGAGGTCGAACGCATCGCCAAATTGGCCAAGCCGCTCGCGCTCGACAAGGTGAAACCCGGGCAAGATCATCGCCGCGCCGGTGAACTACAAGAAGCATCTGGAGGAGGCGCTGGCGGACAAGGGGATCCACCACGGCAATCTGGTGCAGGAGATCCACAAGGCCGGCATGTTCCTCAAGGCGACGAGCGCGCTGGTCGGCGCCGGCGAAGGCGTGAAGCTCGTGCACACCGATCGTCGCAACGACCACGAGTGCGAGCTCGCGGTGATCATCGGCAAGCGCGCGAAGCAGGTCGCCGCGGCCGATGCGATGAGCTACGTGGCCGGTTACGCCATCGGGCTGGATATGACGATCCGCGGGCCGGAGGAGCGCAGCCTGCGCAAGTCGCCCGACTCGTACGCCGTGCTCGGGCCCTGGCTCGTCACCGCGGACGAAGTTCCGGACCCCGGCAAGCTCGCACTCAAGCTCACCGTCAACGGCGAAGTGCGCCAGGACGCGCACACCAGCGACCTGATCCTGAGCGTGGCGCAGCTCATCGAGTGGGGCAGCTCGTTCTACACGCTGCATCC
>VBCP01000428.1:914-3193 GCA_005888925.1 Betaproteobacteria bacterium
CGGGCGACGTGATGCTCGCCGCCATCGAGCGCATCGGCTCGATGCAGGTGCAAATCACGTAAATGAAAAGGCCGCCGGGTGAGGCCACGGCGGCCTTGTAAGACACTCCTAAAGAAACTACTTGCTCGTGGAGCTGGAGCTCGCGCCGCTCGAAGGCTGCTTCTCTTCGGTCGTGCTCGAGCTGCTGCTGCTCGCCGCCGGCGGTGTGCTGCTCGACGGGGCCGAGGAGCTCGACGAAGACGAGGACGGTGGCGTGCTGCTCGAGCCGGCGCCGGCCGAGCCGCTCAGGCTGCCGGAGCTCGACGGAGCGGTGCTCGACGAGGACGACGCGCCGCCGCTTGCCTGGTCCTTCTTGTTGATGTCGATCGAGGTGGACGAGGAGCTCGAGCTCGGGGGCGTCGCGGTCGTGCCGCCAGCCGATGACGAGGACGAAGAGCCCGGGGCGGTGGTCGCGCCCGAGGGCGCCGTCGAGGACGAGCTCGACGAGCGGTCAGCGCCGCGGTCGCACGCCGTCATCAGCGATGCGCCAAGCGCGAGGGAAACGGCAACAGCAATAGTCGACAATCTCATGTGGCCTCCGTGGTTGGGGTACAAGGGTTAGCAGCAAGGATCGGGCCGGGATTGTTAAATCTCAACCCGCGACGCGTCAGTGGCGCGTCAGTTCTTCATAGTGGGTTTTGTGTCACTGCTCTGCGGGCCTGCAGCATCGCCGCGGCTCTGAAAATCGCGGTGCTGGTCGGCGTGCTTCGGATCGACTTGGCCCTGGACCGGGTTCGACCCGTTCTTTTTCTCGGCGGCTGTCGGCGCCCCGAGGTTTGCCGGTGTCGTGGAAGATCCTGCCACGGCCTGCGGAATCAGCGACGAGCTGTCGGTTTTTGGCGACGGCGGCGTCGTGGGCTTGCGATCGCAGCCGGCGGCCAGTGCCAGTGAAATTGCAAGGGCCATCGTCAGGAATTTCATAGGCTCTCCGATGAGTTCAGGGGACCTTGCAAACGAAGGGCCCGAACGCGCGTGTACCATCCGCGCGGTGAACCGCGTGCTTCCCACCACGGTCGTCGGCAGCTACCCGCAGCCGAACTGGCTGATCGATCGCGAGCGGCTCGGTTCGAAGGTGCCGCGCGTGCGCGCGCCGGAGATCTGGCGCATCGCCGCCGAATTTCTCGAGCAGGCCCAGGACGACGCCACGCTGCTCGCCGTCCGCGACATGGAGGCGGCCGGCATCGACATCATCACCGACGGCGAGATGCGGCGCGAGAGCTACTCCAACCGCTTCGCTACCGCGCTCGAAGGCGTCGACATCGCAAATCCCGGCAGCACGATCAATCGCACCGGCGCGCGCTCGGTGGTGCCGCGCATTACCGGGCCTATCGCTAGAAGAGAGCCGGTGGAAGTGCGCGATGTCCAGTTCCTGCGTCGCCACACCGAGCGCAAGATCAAGATCACGCTGCCCGGTCCCTTCACCATGGCGCAGCAGGCACAGGACGATTACTACAAGGACGAGGAAGCGCTTGCCATGGCGTACGCCGCCGCGGTCAATGAGGAGATCAGAGATTTAAAGAAAGCGGGTGCCGACGTCATCCAGCTCGACGAGCCGTGGCTGCAGGCGCGCGCCGAGCGCGCCGCGCGCTATGGCGTGAAGGCGATCAACCGCGCGCTGCAGGGCATCGACGGCACGACGGTCGTGCATCTTTGCTTCGGCTACGCCGCCGCGGTGAAGGACAAGCCCTCCGGCTATTCTTTCCTCCGAGAGCTCGCCCAGACCAGCGCCTCGCAGATCTCGATCGAGGCGGCGCAGCCGCGGCTCGATCTCGCGATCCTGCGCGAGCTCGCGCCGAAGCAGGTGATGGTCGGTGTGATCGATCTCGGCACGAACGAGGTGGAGACGCCGCAGCAGGTCGCCGCGCGCATTCGCGCGGCGCTCAAGCATGTTCCCGCGGAGCGCCTGGTGCTCGCGCCGGACTGCGGCATGAAGTACCTCGCGCGCGAGGTCGCCTTCGGCAAGCTGAAAGCGCTCGCCGATGGCGCAGCGTTGGTGCGAGCAGAGCTTTAGGGTCTAGGCCGCGGCGGCGGTGCGCAGCTGCTTGCGCGGCTCGTAACCCGCTGCGCGCGCGGCGGTGACGCACTCGAAGTACAGCGCGTAGCTTTCCTTGGATTCGACGGCGCGGCCGTCGGCCGGCGTGTGGCGCCACTTCCAGCGGAAGCTCTTCTTGTGATTGATGTGGAATATTTCGCAAGCTTTCATGCATCCTTTATACAGTGCCGGCACAGCGGGACGCGTG
>VBCP01000429.1 GCA_005888925.1 Betaproteobacteria bacterium
AGGCAACGCGGCTTCCGCGCGCGTAACGCCGAACTCCGCCTGCACTGCGGGCAGCACGACCGTCACGCCGTACATCGCCACGCCGCCGAGCGTCATCAGCGCGAGCGACGCGGCGAGGCGCAGCCACGCGTAAGGCGACTCGGCCCGCTCGGCGTCGTGCATGCGACGCATGATAGAGTCGTCCGCGTCAATTTCCCGGGAGGTTCGCAATGGCTGCACGTTCATCACCGCCGTCCACCATCGGCCAGGTCAGGGATGTTTTTCCGAAGCTCGGCGAGCTCACCGACAAGGTGGTGTTCGGCGACGTGTGGGAGCGCCCGGGACTCGCGAAGCGCGACCGCAGCCTGATCACCGTCGCCGCGCTGGTC
This sequence comes from Betaproteobacteria bacterium, assembly GCA_005888925.1. GTDB lineage: Bacteria > Pseudomonadota > Gammaproteobacteria > Burkholderiales > SG8-39 > SCGC-AG-212-J23. The sequence continues at coordinate 369 of VBCP01000429.1, forward strand.
GCGCTCTGCCGGCCCGACCAGATTCGCGGACACGTCTGGCGCGCGCTCGACAACGGCGTCAAGCGCGAGGAGATCGTCGAGCTGATCACGCATCTCGCGTTCTATTGCGGCTGGCCGAACGCCGGCACCGCGGCGCTGATCGCCAAGGAGGTCTTCGCCGAGCGCCAGCCATGAAGCTCGCGTTCATCGGCCTTGGCACCATGGGAGGCGCGATGGCCGCGAACCTGCAGGCCGCCGGCCACGAAGTGCGCGCGCACGACCTGCGCCGCGTCGAGGGTTTCAACCATTGGTGCTCGAGCGCGGCCGAAGCGGCGCGGGGCTGCGAGCTCGTTTTCACGTCGCTGCCGGGCCCGGACGATGTCGACAAGGTGGCGGCCGAGCTGAAGCCGGCATTGCGCGCCGGCGCGGCGTGGTTCGATCTTTCGACCAACTCGCCCGCGCGCATCCGGCGCGTGCACGCCGATTTTCAATCGAAAGGCATCCACGTCCTGGATGCCCCGGTCAGCGGCGGTGCCTCCGGCGCCAAGTCCGGCAGGCTCGCGATCTGGGTGGGCGGCGATCGGGCGACCTACGAGAAACACCTGGAGGTCCTGCGCGCGATGGGCGACCAGCCGTTCTACGTCGGCCCGATCGGCGCCGCCACGGTGGCGAAGCTCGCGCACAACATCGCGAGCTTCTCGGTACATGCCGCGCTCGCCGAGATTTTCACGCTCGGCGTGAAGGCCGGCGTCGAGCCGCTGGCGCTGTTTCGCGCGCTGCGGCAAGGCGCCACCGGCCGCAAGCGCACCTTCGATCGGCTCGCCGAGCATTTCCTTGTCGGCAAATACGATCCGGCGTCGTTCAGCCTGCGCCTCGCGCACAAGGACGCGACCCTCGCGCTCGAGCTCGCGAAGGAGCTCGGCGTGCCGATGCAGATCGGACGGATCGCGCACGACGAGCTCTCACGCGCGCTCGAGCGCGGCTGGATCGACCGCGACTTCCGCGCCGCGATGACGCTTCAGGAAGAACGCGCCGGCGTGAGCCCGCGCATTCCCGCGCAGGCGCTCCAGGACGCGCTGAAGGAGTAGCGATGCGCCGGCTGTTCGCGCTCATCGGCCTGTTCGTTTCCGTCTGCGCCGCCGCGCAGACGTATTTCCCGGACGCCGCCTGGCAGCGCAAGGCGCCGGCCGAGGTCGGCCTCGACGCCCAGCGGCTGAAAGAGGCGATCGATTACGCCATCGCGTCCGAATCGCGCAATCCGCGCGACCTCACGCTGAATCACTACCAGACCTTCGGCCGCGAGCCGCACGGCAACCCGATCGGTCCGATCAAGGACCGCGGCGATCCGACCGGCGTCATCGTGCGCCGCGGCTACCTCGTGGCGCAGTGGGGCGAGCCGCTGCGCGTCGACATGACGCACAGCGTGACGAAGAGCATGCTCTCCAGCGTGATCGGCGTCGCGGTCGACCGCGGCATGATCCGCAGCCTCGATGAGCCGGCGCGCGACTATGTGCCGCCGGTCCAGGTCTATGGCAAGCCCGAGCTCCTTTATCTCTTCGAAACGGCCCATAACCGCACCATCACCTGGGACCACCTCCTTCGCCAGACGAGCGACTGGGAAGGCACGCTGTGGGACAAGCCCGACTGGGCCGACCGTCCGAGCGACAAGCCCGCGGAATGGCTCACGCGGCCGCGCCACAAGCCGGGCAGCGTCTACAAGTACAACGACGTGCGGGTGAACGTGCTCGCGCTCGCGGCGCTGAACGTCTGGCGCCGCCCGCTGCCGCAGGTGCTGAAGGAGACCCTCATGGATCCGATCGGCGCCTCGAGCACCTGGCGCTGGTTCGGCTACGACAATTCCTGGATCGTGCTCGACGGCGCGATCGTGCAGTCCGTATCCGGCGGCGGGCACTGGGGCGGCGGGATGTTCATCCACGCCTTCGACATGGCGCGCTTCGGCTACCTGACGCTGCGCCGCGGCAAGTGGAAGGAGCGCCAGCTCCTGTCGGAGCAATGGGTGGCACGCGCTCTCACTCCGACGCCGGCCGAGCCGGGCTACGGTTTCATGAACTGGTACAACAACCGCGACCGCAAGCTCCTGCCGAGTGCGCCGCCGAGCGCCTTTGCGCATCTGGGCAACGGCACCAACATGATCTACGTCGATCCGGAGAACGAGCTCGTCGCGGTGGTCCGCTGGATCGACCGCAAGGCGCTCGACGAATTCGTGAAGCGGCTGCTCGCCGCGGCTAAGGCTTCTTCGGGCTGAAGACCTGCAGGATCGGCTTGCAGCGCTCCTCGACTTCCTTCGCGGTGTAGCGCACGTCCGGCCCTTCGATCAGCCAGACATACTGCCCGCCGCGCAGCACGAGCGCCGCGGCGTGGAGCGCGTCCTTCTCGGTCGAGAAGAGCACCGGCACGAGGCGATTCAGCGCATCATGCGTCGTCAGGTCCGCCGGTGCCGGCGCGGTGGCGTAATAGAGCGCATACGGCATATGCGCCGCAACTTACGCCCCGCCCAGAGAAACCACCGTGAACTTTTGTTCGGTAAAACCGAAAACAGTCTGTTCGGATTATCCGGCTGTACTGCATCCGCGAACCAATTTGGCAGTGCCCTGACGCGGCTCGACAGGTCCAGCGGCGAATTTGGAAATATAGTTGTCACCTGGGAGGGGACATGAGGATCACGCTGTTCGTCATCGGGCTCGCGAGCACCGTTGCACTCGCCGCCGACGTGTCGCCGGGATCCTGGGAGATCACGATGGAGACTCGAGTGCCGGCCGAGCCGGGCTTCGCGCCGCCGCCTTTCCAGATCACCCAGTGCCTCACCGACGCCGACGCGCGCGATCCGTCGAGAGTGCTCGGCGGCGTATCGAACCCCGGCGCCACTGGCTGCAACTATTCCGACAAGAGCTACTCAGGCAATACGTTCACGTTCTCTATGCAGTGCGCCGGGACCTACGAAATCAAGGCGAGCGGACGCGTTTCATTCACCGCCGACACCATGCAAGGCATGATCGACAGCACGGCGAGCGTCGGCGGCAAGCCGGTGCAGACGCAGAACAAGATCTCGGCGCGGCGCCTGGGCGGCTGTTAAGCGGGCTCGATTTGCGTCTCGCAGCATTGATGTTGCTCGCAGCGGCGAGCGCTCGCGCCTTTGCGCAGAGTCCGACGATCGAGCTGCTCGATCCGTCGTTTCGGGCCGATGCGGCGATCGACAAAGAGGTGCGCGAACCGGGTGCCCCGCGGCTGCGCGTGGCCGTGGGCGCCGGATTTGGCGTCACACCGCGGTTCGAGGGCAGCGATCACTACCGCCCGCGCATCGCGCCCGCCGCGCACCTCGCCTATGGGCCGGTTTTTTTCGGCATTGGCGGACTGGGCGTCAATCTGTACCGCGATTCCCGATGGCGTTTCGGCGCCAACCTTTCGCTAGGTCGCGGCAGAAAGGAATCGGACGATCAGCGCCTGCAGGGCCTAGGCGACGTCGACCGCACTGTGGTGGCGGGGCTCTTTGCCGTCTACTCGGGGCGAGCATTGCTCGCGCGCGCGCACGTTACCAGTGACATCGGCGGCAAAGGGCAGGGCACCGTCGTGCGGCTCGACGCCTTTGGACGATTTCCCGGCGGCGAGCGGCTCGCCTTCTTCGCGGGACCCGGCCTGACGTGGGCCGATCGCCGGCACATGCAGACTTTTTTCGGTGTCAGCGCAGACCAGGCCGCGCGCTCCGGTCTGCCGGAATTCACTGCCAATGCAGGCGTGGACCGCTTGCGATTGTCGGCAGGGGCGGCATACCGCGCAGCGCCGCGCTGGCGGATCGTGGGAATCTATTCGCTCGCGCGCCTTCAGGGCGATGCGGCGGCGAGCCCGATCATTCAGACCCGCACGCAGAACTCTTTCGTAGCATCG
>VBCP01000430.1 GCA_005888925.1 Betaproteobacteria bacterium
CCCTTGGTCTGCTCGGTCACGTAGTGCTTGTACCGGTCGAAGTCGGCCATGATGCGATCGGCCGCCTGGTTGATCGCGCCGAGATAGGCGCCGCGCTGCTCGGGGCTGAGATGCGGCGCGATCACCTCGGCGCCGCGGTAGAAGGTGACGTCCACCAGGTGCGCGCCTTCCTTGAGTCCCAGGCTGATGAAGGGCTCCATCAGCGCGGCCGCGCGGCTCGTGCCTTCCTTCAGCGCCTGGTAGCGTCGCTCGGGCACGCCGACGTGCTCGATCGCGATATCGCCGCGCGCGAGCACGCCCTCGAGGCTTTGCAATGTAGTGTAGTGCGAGCCGGTGCGCTCGTTGATGCCGATCGGCACGCCGGCGAGATCGCGCGGCTCCTGCAGCGCCTTGTCGAAGGCGAGGATCGCCTGCGCGCCGACCGCCGGCCTTAGCGCCAGCACCTGCGCGCCGCGCGCGCTTTTCTCGCTGCGGTCGATGCCCGCCCATTCGCAGAGGTTGTAGACGTCGGCCTTGCCCTGCTCGAAGAGGGCCTCTTTCAGCCGCTTGAACGGATCGGCATCGGAAGCGTTGCGCTGCGAGTACTTCGCCTGGTAGCGCACTTCGATGCCGGCCTGCTCGAACAGGCCTTCGTCGCGCGCGACGTAGATCGGCAGGTCGAAGACCGGGTTGTTCGGCGAGATGCTGACAATGGGGCGGTCCATGCCCCAATGTTAATTACTTCTTGCGGATGCCGGTGACCGGCTGCGACACGGTCGGCTCGCTCGGCGCGTTGCCGCTCGCGATGCTGTTGACGTCGAGCTTCAGCTTCGAGGAGAGCGCCTGCAGCGGCCCGAGCACGTCCTGGTTGTGGGCGATCTCGTGGATCGCCGGCTGGCCGCTGGTGAGCTTGTAGACCACGACGCCGTCCTTGACGAGGATCAGGCCGCAGAAGCGCCAGCCCGAGGTGTGCGTCTCGCGGTAGACCTTGGCGATGTCGAGCGCGGCATTGCCGGTGCGCTTTGTCTGCGACGCGGTCTGGTTCACTTCCAGCGCGCGGCATTGCTCGCGCGCCTGCAGGCAATCGCGCACGCCTTCGTCGAGATCGTTCATCGACACCGACTGGTTGACGATGAAGCGCTGCAGCAATTCGTGGCGCGGCAGCTGGGTGGTGTTCGGATTCAGGCGTGGATCGAGCCGCATCTCCTGCAGCTCCGCCACGGTCGTCTTGCCCGGCACGATCCGGTCGAACGCCTGCTGCGCGTCCTGGTAGCTTTGCCAGCCGCTGCCGGCGGCGCCGGTGGTCTCCTTCGATTTCGGCAGCAGCGACGAGCAGCCCGCGACGGTGCCGAGAAAGAAGACCAGGGCGGCCCGCCCCGTAGCCAGGAAAGAGATCGATCTCACTGGCAGCCACCTTACTAGCCGCGACTAAATTTGCGTATAGCATTCCGCTTGAACGACGGAGGAGGTCCATGCTGACTAGGCGCCTGCTGCTGCTGCCGCTAATTGGGCTCGCTTTTCCCGCCCTTGCGCAACTCGCCGGCCGCGTAGTCTCACCGGACGGTGCCCTCGAGGGGGTGGTGGTCAGCGCGCGCAAGGCGGGCTCGCCCGTGACGACGAGCGTGGTGAGCGGCGCCGACGGACGCTACAGCTTCCCCGCGGCGAAGCTCGAGCCCGGCAGCTACGCGCTGCGCATCCGCGCGAGCGGCTACGAGCTGGAGGGTCCACAGTCGGTCGATTTGGGAGACGGGGCCAATGCCGCGCTGGAACTCAAGCTGCGCAAGGCAGCCGATCTCGGCGCGCAGCTCACCAACGCCGAATGGCTCGCCAGCTTCCCGGGCTCCGCGGACCAGAAGAAATTCCTCTACAGCTGCGTCGGCTGCCACACGCTCGAGCGCATCGCCAAGTCGAACCACGACGCCGCCGGCTTCGTGCAGGTGATGAAGCGCATGGCGGGCTATGCCAACAACAGCCATGTCGAGCGCCCGCAGGCGCGTCTGGTCGCACGCGACCCGATGCGCGACTTCGGCCCAAACATCGAGCGCGACGCGGCCTATCTCGCGACCGTCAACAAGAGCTCGGGTTCGCAAACCCCTGATGCCGCACGACGTGATCGTCGACGCGGAAGGCATCGTGTGGTTCTCGATGTTCGACGAGCAGTTCCTGGGGCGCTTCGACCCTCGCACTTTGGCGTACACCGAGTTCCCGGTGCCGGTGCAGCGTCCCGACTATCCGAAGGGCGCGCTGGATCTCGAGACCGATCCGCAGGGCAACCTGTGGCTCTCGCACATGTTCCAGTCCGGCGCGGTGAAGTTCGACAAGCGCACGCGCAAGTTCACGGCGTATCCGCTGCCGAAGGACCGGCAGAACGAGCATTCGCAGCAATCGATGGTCGGGCCGCAGAGCTGGACGGTCGATGGCAAGCTGTGGATCAACGACGCCGGCATCCCG
>VBCP01000434.1 GCA_005888925.1 Betaproteobacteria bacterium
CAACGCGCTCGCGCCGAGAAGCAGGCGCGTCGGCCACGGCAGCCCCTGGCGGCTGTTGCGGAACACTTCCACTACCTGCGGCACGACGTAGGTCATGAGGAAGATGACGATGGCGAGCGCGACCAGGGTGACGAGCGCGGGATAGAGGAACGCGGCGAGCACCTTGCCGCGCAGCGCGAGACGATCCTCGAGATACGCGGCGAGCCGCTCCATCACGCCCGCCAGCTCGCCCGAGTCCTCGCCGGCGGCCACGCTCGCGCGGTACACGTCCGGGAACTCGCGCGGGAACTGGCCGAGTGCCTCGGCGAGGCGGTGGCCGCCGAAGACGTCACTCCTCACCGCCGCGAGCACTTCGCGCAGGCCGCGGTCGTCGGCCTGCTCGATGGTGGCGCCGAGCGCCTGCGCCACCGGCAGCCCGGCCGTGAGCAGGCTCGCGATCTGGCGCGTGGCAAGTGCGAGCTCGGCTTCCGAAAAGCGCCGACGTTGAAAGCCCCGTGCGTTCCCGGTGGCAAGGGTTGCAATTGCCAACGGCACCAGCCCGCGCGCGCGCAGCGCGGCGCGTGCGGCGGCGGCGCTGTCGGCTTCGACCAGGCCCTTCTCGATCTTGCCGGCGCCGTCCGCGGCTTCGAAGCGAAACGATGCCATCGCGCTAGCGCTCGCGCGTCACGCGCAGCAGCTCTTCGGCCGAGGTGACGCCGGACTCGACCCAGCGCTTGCCGTCCTCGGCGAGCGGGCGCAGGCCGCGCGCGGCGGCGAGCTGGGCGAGGCGCTGCTCGCCTTCGCGCGCGTGGATCGCGCTGCGCAGCGCCTCGTCGATCTCGAGAAGCTCATAAATGCCGGTGCGCCCGAGGTAGCCCGACTGCAGGCATTTCGGGCACCCGGCGCCATGACAGTGGGGGCAGAGCTTGCGCACCAGGCGCTGCGCGAGGATGCCGAGGACGGTGGAGGAGAGCAGGAACGACTCGATGCCCATGTCCACCAGGCGCGTGATCGCCGAGACCGAGTCGTTGGTGTGCAGCGTCGCGAGCAACAGGTGCCCGGTGAGCGAGGCCTGCACCGCGATCTGCGCGGTCTCCTGGTCGCGGATCTCGCCGATCATGATGACGTCGGGGTCCTGGCGCAGGATCGCGCGCAGCGCGCGCGCGAAGCTCATGTCGATGCGCGCGTTGACCTGCGTCTGGCCGATGCCGGGCAGGTCGTATTCGATCGGGTCCTCGACCGTCATGATGTTGGTGCTCGCGGCATCGAGGCGCGAGAGCATGGCGTAGAGCGTGGTGCTCTTGCCGCTGCCGGTCGGCCCGGTGACCAGCACGATGCCGTGCGGCTGCTTCACCAGCCGGTCGAGCGCGGCGAGAACCGTGTCCGACATGCCGAGGCTCGCGGGCTCGAGGCGCCCGCGCTCCTTGTCGAGCAGGCGCAGCACCACGCGCTCGCCGTGGCCGGTGGGCAGCGTCGAGACGCGCACGTCGACCGGCCGGCCGCCCAGGCGCAGCATGATGCGGCCGTCCTGCGGCAGGCGCTTCTCGGAGATGTCGAGGTTCGCCATGATCTTGATGCGCGAGACGAGCGCCGCGTGCAGCGCGCGGCGCGGGCGCACGATGTCGCGCAGCACGCCGTCAACGCGGTAGCGCACCACCGACGAAGCCTCGAACGCCTCGACGTGCACATCGGAGGCGCCCTCGGCCACCGCTTGCGACAGCAGCGCGTTCAGCATGCGGATGATCGGTGCGTCGTGGCGCGCTTCCAGCAGGTCCTCGACCTCGGGCAGGTCCTGCATCAGCCGGCCGAGGCCGGCCTCGCCCTGCACCTGGTCGACGATGTCGGCGGCTTCGCCGCGCGTCTCGGCGTACGCGGCGTGCAGCGCGGCGTCGAACTCCGGCTGCGCCACGATCATCGGCTGGATGTCGCGGCCGAGCGTGCGGCGCAGCTCGCCGATCGCCGCGGGCGGCGTCGCCGGGGTCACCCAGAGGACCAGGCGCCCCTCGCGCTCGGCCGCCGGGAGCACCGAGTTCGCCTTGGCGAAGGCGTACGGAATCATCACGGCGGCGGCGCCACCGGCGGCTGCATCGGCGGCAGCACCGGATGCGGCGGCGGCACCGTCACTTCCTCGAGCCGGCGCATGTTGTCGTAGCGGTCGACCGCGAGGCTCTGCGCCTGGCTCTCGTCGCGCACGATGAAGGGCCGCAGGAACACCATCAGGTTGGTCTTCTGCTGGCGGCGCGACTCGAAGCGGAACAGTTGCCCGATGAGCGGCAG
>VBCP01000431.1 GCA_005888925.1 Betaproteobacteria bacterium
ATACCTAAGATCAGTCGAACCCAGATGTTGATCCGCCGGCTGGTCCCCATTGCAGTATTTGCCTTTGCCCTCCAGGGTGCCGCGCTCGCTCAGCCCGACGCGAAGGAGCTGAACGAGCCGACCCTCTACGAGCTGCTGCTCGGCGAGATCGCCATGCAGCGCGGCGATTACGCGCTGGCCGCAAAGACCTATCTCGAGCTCGCACGCCGCACCGGAGACGCGCGCGTGGCGCGGCGGGCGGTCGAGGTGGCGAATCAGGGCAAGCTGCCCGAGCTCGCGCTGGAGGCGGCAAAGACCTGGCAGGAGATCGAGCCGAAGTCGCCGGCGGCGCTGCAGGTGGTCGCCGCGCTGCTCGTCTCGGCGAAGCGGGTCGATGAGGCCGAACCCTACCTCGAGAAGCTGCTGACGAGCGAGGGTGTGGATCTGGAGCGCGCTTTCCTGCAGCTGAATCGCCTGCTCGCCGCCAATTCGGACAAGACGGCAAACCTGCGCGTGGTGCGCAAGCTCGCCGCGCGCCATCCGGATCTCGCCCCCGCGCACCTCGCCATCGCCCAGGCCGCATCGGCCGCCGCGGACGACAAGGCCGCACTCGCCGCCGCGCGCCGCGCCGCCGAGCTGCGGCCCGATTGGGAAGCACCGGTAGTGATGGAAGCTCAGGTGCTGCAAAAGCGCTCGACCGCGGAAGCGGCGAAGCGGCTCGGGCAGTTCGTCGAGAAAAATCCGAGCTCGCGCGAAGGCCGGCTCAATTACGCGCGCGCGCTGATTCTCGACAAACGCGCCCCCGAGGCGCGCAAGCAGTTCGAGGCTTTGCTGGCCGCCAATCCGGGAAATACCGATCTCATCTACACCATTGGGCTGCTCGCGTTCCAGCTCAAGGATTACAGCGTCGCCGAAGACAGCATGAAGCGCCTGGTGGGCGACGCCGCCTATCGCGATCCCGAGGGCGCGCGCTTTATCCTCGGGCAGATCGCCGAAGAGCAGAAGCAGTGGCCGCGCGCCATCGAGTGGTACGAGCAGATCCAGGA
>VBCP01000432.1 GCA_005888925.1 Betaproteobacteria bacterium
TGCGGAGATCGGCGCGCATCTGGGCGAAGTGCTCTGGGTGATGGGCGATCGCAACGAAGCCAACCGCATCTGGCAGGAATCGCTGAAGAGCGCGCCCGACAACGAAACGCTGCAGAAGACGATCAAGCGGCTGCGGCGGTGAAGCGGGTAGTCTGGCTCGTGGCGCTGCTCGCCTGCGCGTGTGCCCAGGTCGAGTTGAAGCCGCCGAGCACTGTCGATTTTGATCTCGCCGGGCGCATCGCGGCCCGCTATGGCAACGAAGCCTTCACCGGCAACATCGGCTGGCGCCACGCCGGTGGCGGCGATGAGCTCCTGATCAGCACGCCGCTAGGCCAAGGGGTCGCGCGCATCGTGCGCGAAGGCAACGCCGTCCAGCTCACCACCGCCGAAGGCAAACAGTACCGCGCGCCGGACGCCGAGTCGCTGACCGAGCGCACGCTCGGCTTTCGCCTGCCGCTCGAGGGGCTCGCCGAGTGGGTGCAGGGCCGCCCCTCGGCCGACGCGCCGGCGCGCGTCGACAAAGCCCCCGACGGCAAGCTGCGCGCGCTGGAGCAGCGCGGCTGGAAGATCGAATACCAGCAATACGAAGGCGAGCGCCCGGCGCTCATGCGCCTCACCTACCAGGGCATCGAGCTGCGCCTCGCCATCTCGCAGTGGAAATGACGGACTTCCCGGCGCCCGGGAAGCTCAACCTGTTTTTGCATGTCCTCGGTCGCCGGGCCGACGGTTACCATGACCTGCAGACGGTTTTCCGCCTGATCGATCGCGCCGACCGCATCCACATCGCTCGGCGTGAAGACGGCGAGCTGCGGTTCAACGGCCCTTTCGGCGCCGATAACCTGTGCCTGCGGGCTGCGCGGCTGCTCAAGGAGCAGACCAGTTGCCGCCTCGGCGCCGACATCGCGCTCGAGAAGCGACTTCCGGTCGGCGGCGGTATGGGCGGCGGCTCTTCCGATGCCGCAACCGTGCTCCTGGTGTTGAACCGCTTGTGGAAGCTGCGCGTAGCGCGCGAGGAGTTGGT
>VBCP01000433.1 GCA_005888925.1 Betaproteobacteria bacterium
CAGGATCAGATGCAGAACCAGGCCCGCAACATGTTCTCGGGCCTTTCCTTCCCCGGTTTCCCCGCTGGCCAGAAGAGCGACAAAGGCGAGAGCGACAAGTAGTCCGAAGGTTGGTTTCGTCTCGCTCGGCTGTCCCAAGGCCCTCGTCGATTCGGAGCGCATCCTCACTCAGCTGCGTGCCGAGGGCTACGCCACCTCGCCAAGCTATGACGACGCCGATCTGGTGATCGTCAACACCTGCGGCTTCATCGACGCGGCGGTCGAGGAATCACTCGACGCGATCGGCGAAGCGCTCGCCGAGAACGGAAGAGTAGTGGTCACCGGCTGCCTTGGCGCTAAGGAAGGCGTCGTCGCCAAGGTGCATCCAGCGGTGCTCGCGATCACCGGTCCGCACGACACCGAAGGCGTGATGCAGGCGGTGCACCAGCACCTGCCCAAGCCGCACGACCCCTACATCGACCTGGTGCCGCCGCAGGGGATCAAATTAACGCCGCGGCACTATGCCTATTTGAAAATTTCCGAAGGCTGCAACCACCGCTGCACCTTCTGCATCATTCCCTCGATGCGCGGCGATCTGGTCTCGCGCTCAATCGCCCAGGTGATGCAGGAAGCCGAGAACCTCGTGAACGCCGGCGTGAAGGAGCTGCTCGTCATCTCGCAGGACACGAGCGCCTATGGCGTCGATGTGAAGTACCGTACCGGCTTCTGGCAGGGACGGCCGTTGAAAACCAGAATGACGGAGCTGTGCCGCGCGCTCGGCGAGCTCGGCGTGTGGGTGCGGCTGCACTACGTCTATCCGTATCCGCACGTCGACGAAGTGATCCCGCTCATGACGGCGGGCAAGATCGTGCCGTACCTCGACGTGCCATTCCAGCACGCGAGCGCACGCATTCTCCGGCTGATGAAGCGGCCGGCGAGCGCCGAGAAGGTGCTCCAGCGCATCCGCGGCTGGCGCGAGATCTGCCCCGACATCACGATCCGCTCGACGTTCATCGCCGGCTTTCCGGGCGAGACCGAGAGCGAATTCGCCGAGCTGCTCGCGTTCCTGGAAGAAGCGCAGCTCGATCGCGTCGGCTGCTTCGCCTACTCGCCGGTCGAAGGCGCGGCCGCCAACGCGCTGCCCGATCCGGTGCCGGAGACAGTGAAGGAAGAGCGGCGCGCGCGCTTCATGGCCCTGCAGGCGAGAATCAGCGCAGCGAAGCTGCAGCGCAAAGTCGGAAAGACGCTGAAGGTGCTGATCGACCAGCCCGGCATTGGGCGCTCGAGCGCCGATGCGCCGGACATCGATGGCGTGGTGCATTTCAAGGGCGGTAAAGCTGGAGAATTTGCCGACGTGCTGATCCAGCGCGCGGACGAGCATGACCTACACGGGAGAAGGCTATGAGCGAAGTGATGGTGGTGGCGGGAGCGCGGACGGCGATCGGTGACTACGGCGGCGCGTTCAAGGACGTGCCGCCCACCAAGCTCGGCTCGATCGCGATCAAGGAAGTCTTGTCGCGGGCGAAGCTCGACCCGGCGGGCGTCGGGCATGTGGTGATGGGCAGCGTGATCCATGGTGAGGCGCGCGACATGTACCTGTCGCGCGTCGCGGCGCTCGATGCCGGCATCGCGGTCGGCACGCCTTGCCTCACGGTGAACCGCCTGTGCGGCTCGGGCTTGCAGGCCATCGTCTCGGCCGCGCAGCACATCCTGCTCGGCGACTGCACCACCGCGGTTGCCGGCGGTGCCGAGAGCATGAGCCGCGCCGCGTACATGCTGCCTTCGGGCCGCTGGGGCCAGCGCATGGGAGACGCGCCGGCGATCGACGCGATGACCGCGGCGCTGCACGATCCCTTCGGCCACGGCCACATGGGCGTCACCGCCGAGAACATCGCCGCCAAATACGGCTTCACGCGCGAGCAACAGGACCAGTTCGCGGTCGAGTCCCATCGCCGCGCTGCCAGGGCCATCGAAAGCAAATATTTCGACAGTCAGATCGTCCCGGTCGAGCTCAAGTCGCGCAAAGGCGTCGAGCAGTTCACCACCGACGAGCACGTGCGCAAGGAGGCGAGCATGGCCGACCTGGCGAAGCTCAAGACCGTGTTCAAGAAAGACGGCACGGTCACGGCCGGCAATGCGTCGGGCCTCAACGATGCCGCCGCCGCCGTGGTGCTCATGGAAGCCAAGGCCGCGCAGAAGGCGGGCGCCAGGCCGATGGCGCGCCTGGTCGCCTATGCGCACTCGGGCGTCGAGCCGCAGCTCATGGGACTCGGGCCGATCCCGGCGGTGAAGCATGTCTTCGAGAAGGCCGGGCTCAAGCCCGCGGACATGGATGTGGTCGAGTCGAACGAGGCCTTCGCCGTGCAGGCGATGGCGGTGACCAAGGACCTCGGCCTCGATCCGGCGAAGGTGAATCCGAACGGCGGCGCCGTCGCGCTCGGCCATCCGATCGGCGCCACCGGCGCGATCCTGACGGTGAAGGCGCTCTACGAGCTCGAGCGCACGAAGAAGCGCTACGCGCTCGTCACCATGTGCATCGGCGGCGGGCAGGGCATCGCAGCGATCTTCGAACGCATCTGAGTAAACCAAGAATCGGACTCGCGCTCGGCGCGGGCAGCGCCCGCGGCTGGGCGCACATCGGTGCGATCCGCGCGCTGGAAGAGCGCGGCGTCAAGCCCGATCTCATCTGCGGCACCTCGATCGGGGCGCTGGTCGGCGCGGTGTACGCATCCGGAGAGCTCGACCAGCTCGAGTCCTGGGTCACGGGGCTCGCGTGGACCCAGGTGGTGCGCCTGATGGACATCACGTGGAAGGGCGGCCTGATCCGCGGCCAGCGCCTCTTTAACCTGTTCCGCGCCACCTTCCAGGACCGCGAGATCTCGGAGCTGGCAATTCCCTTCGGCGCCATCGCCACCGAGTTGAGCTCGGGCCGCGAGATCTGGCTGCGCGAGGGCAAGCTGCTCGACGTGGTGCGCGCCTCGATCGCAACGCCGGGCCTGTTCACGCCGGTGATCCGCAACGGCGTGATCCTGGTCGACGGCGGGCTGGTGAACCCGGTGCCGGTCTCGATGTGCCGCGCGCTCGGCGCCGATGTCGTCATCGCGGTCGATCTCTCCTGGGGCAAGCTCGGCGCCTACCGCAGGCGCCGGGTGCCAAACGAAACCCCGGTGGAGCAGCGCGAAGAGCCGAGCTGGTTCGAGCGCCTGCGGCCCGGATGGCTCGGCGCGGTGCACGCCGCGGGCCAGGAACCGGAGATCCCCTCGATCTTCGAAGTCTTCAATACGGCGCTCGATATCGTCGAGCAGCGCGTCGCGCGCAGCCGCCTGTCCGGCGAGCCGGCCGACGTGCTGATCACGCCGCTGCTGCCGGACTTCGGCACGATGGAATACCACCGCGCGAAGGAGGCGATCGCCGAGGGGCGCGTCGCGGTCGAGCGCATGATGCCGCTCATCGAGCGGGTGATTCTCTAGCGCGTGGAAATCAGCCTGCCGGTGACGCTCGCGGTCCTGGGCGCCGCGCTGCTGCATGCCTCTTGGAACGTGCTCGTCAAATCGGGCGCCGACAAGGAGCTCGAGACGATCAACATCGCGCTCGGCTCGGGCCTGGTGGCGCTGGTTGCCGCGCTTTTCCTGCCGGCGCCGGCGCCGGCGTCGTGGCCCTGGGTCGCCGGATCGGCCGCGGTCCATATCCTGTACTTCGTGTTCCTCGCCGGCGCTTATCGCTGGGGCGAGCTCTCGTATACCTATCCGGTGATGCGCGGCGGCGGGCCGATGATCGTCGCCGTGGTCGGCGCGCTCGCTCTCGGCGAAGTCCTGCCGCTCGGCGAGACGCTCGGCATCTTGCTGATCTGCGCGGGCATCTTCGCTTTCGCCTCGGGGCGCCACGACCGCCGCGCGACCGCGTTCGCGCTGGGCAACGCCGTGGTCATCGCCGCGTATACGCTGATCGATGGACAGGGCGCGCGGCTCTCAGGCGCCCCGGTGAGCTACACGCTCTGGTTCTTCGCCGCTAACGGCGTCGTGATCCTCGCCTACGGCTGGCTGCGCCGCGGCAGGGCGGTCGGCGCCTATTTCGGCGCGAACTGGAAGCGCGCGATGGCGGGCGGGAGTTGCGCGGTGGCCGCCTACGGCATCGCGCTCTGGGCGATGACCCGCGCTCCGATCGCGGTGGTCGCAGTGCTGCGCGAGACCTCGGTGATCTTCGCCGCAGTGATCGCTTCGTTCGTGCTGCAGGAAAAATTCACGCGCCGGCGGCTTGCGGCCACCGGCGCGGTGATGCTGGGACTCATTGCGCTGAAACTCTAGACTGGCTGCAGCCTGCCTTCGAAGAGCCGCACGCGGTCGCCCTGGTGCCAGAACGGCTGCGCGTCGCTGTTGAAGGTCTGCGTCGTGCCGTCGTCGTAGCGCACCGTCAGCTCCCAATGCTTGGTGGCGCGCGCCTGCTTCTCGACCTGGTTGCCGACGAACGCGCCGCCCGCGGCGCCGAGCACCGTGACCAGCTTGTTGTGATCGCCGATGTTGTGGCCGAGCACCGCGCCGGCAAGGCCGCCGCCGACTGCGCCG
>VBCP01000435.1 GCA_005888925.1 Betaproteobacteria bacterium
CACCTGGCGCGTGAAGGGAAACATGTCGGGAAATAGCCGCGCCGCAGTAAGCGCGACGGGCTCGATTTTCTTCGCCGCGCAATGCGCCTCGGCCTTGTCGATGAGCGTCGAGAGGTTTCGCAGCATGGTGGCAAAGCGCGGCGTGGAAGCCTGATACATTGAAATAGTCATGGCACGGCATTCTAAACGCTTGTTCTACGGCTGGTACATGGTCGCCGCGGGCTCGGCGATGCAGTTCCTGCAGGCCGGCCTGATGACGCAATCGTTCGGCGCCTACGTCGCCGTGCTGCAGGCCGAGCGCGGCTGGAGCAAGACCGCGCTCTCGGGCGCGGCGGCGCTGCAGCAGATGGAAGCGGCGATCCTCGGGCCGCTGCTGGGCTGGTTCATCGACCGCTTCGGCCCGCAGGGCATGATCCGCGTCGGCATCTTCGTCTTCGGCCTGGGCCTGATGCTCCTCAGCCAGACCGACACGCTGCCGAGCTTCTACGGCGCGTTCCTCGTCGTCGCGCTCGGCTCGAGCCTGTGCGGCTTCTTCCCGGTGAACATCGCGCTCATCAACTGGTTCGAGCGCTGGCGCGCGCGCGCGCTTTCGTCGATGTCGATCGGCCTCGCGCTCGGCGGCATTTCGGTGCCGCTGGTCGCCTGGTCGCTGCAGACCTACGGCTGGCGCGCCACCTCCTTCGTCTCCGGCGTGATCGCCATCGTCGTCGGCCTGCCGCTCGCCCTGGTGATCAAGCGCCGCCCGGAAGACCACGGCCTGACCGTCGACGGGCTGCCGCCGAAGACGCCGGACACTACGCAGGAGATGCGCGCGCTGTCCCAGGAGCGCGACTTCACCTGGCGCGAGGCGGTGCGCACCCCGGCGTTCTGGCTGCTCTCGCTCGGACACGGCTTCGCGCTTTTCGTGGTGCACGCGGTGAGCGTGCACTCGATCACCCACATGAACCAGGGCCTGGGCTACAGCGTCGAGCAGGCGGCGCTGGTCTACACGCTGCTCACGATCTCGCAGATCGGCGGTGTGGGGGTCGGCTGGCTGATCGGCGACCGGTACAAGAAGCGCCTGATCGCCGCCGGCTGCATGCTGATGCACATGGCGGGGCTGCTGCTGCTCACCTACGCGGTCAACACCGCCATGGTGCTCGGCTTCGCCGTGCTGCACGGCGCCGCCTGGGGCCTGCGCGGGCCGTTCATGCAGGCGCTGCGCGCCGACTACTTCGGCCGCAGCGCGATCGGCGTGATCCTCGGTCTGTCATTGATGATCGTGGTCATCGGCCAGGTCGGCGGCCCGATGATCGCCGGCATCTTTGCCGACCTCACCGGCAACTACCGCACCGGCTTCACCATCCTCGCGCTGCTCGCCGGGCTCGGCTCGCTCTTCTTCATCCTCGCGCGCAAGCCGAAGCGGCCGCTGCGCTAGTTCACCTTGCTGGCATGCAGCCAGGCGAGCGCCGAGCTGACGTCGCCGAAGTAACGCAGCTCGAAGCCGCGCTGGCGCGCCTGGAGCTCCGAGTAGGCGTAGCTGCGCGGGTCGTCACTGGCGACCACCGCGACACGCTGGTGCTCGTACGCCGCGAGTACCAGCGCACCGAGCGGGCCGAGACGCTCGACCAGCTCGCGCATGTCGCTGAGGAGTTGCCGCGCCGCGGCGCGACCGGGTGAATCGATGCGTTGGGCCACGGCCGAACGCTAGGTCGCGGCGGCACGCGGCGCCGTCAGATACTGCCGGTTTTAACCTTCGTTTTTGTATTCAGGCGTCGCGCCGCGACTCGCCGAGCCACGCCATCGCCGCGGCGGCATCCGAGAAGTAGCGCACCTCGAAGCCGTGCCGGCGCGCCTCGAACTCCGAGAACGGGTGGTAGAGCTCGTTGTCGTCCGAGTCGATCACCGCCACGCGCCGGTCGCGGCACGCGGCCAGCACCAGGCTGCCGAGCGCGCCGAGCCGATCGACCACGCCGCGCACGTCGATCAGGAGCTGCTTCGCGGCTGCGCGGTCCGCCTGATCGGCGATGTCGCGGCCGATGCGCTCGGCGTGCCGCGCGGAGCGGCCGCGGACCTTGGCCTGCAAAATGCAGCCCCCCGCGCCCTGGTCAATGCCGAAATCGATGCGATAGCCCACCGGTCGAGGCTAGCCGGAAGCAGGCCCGGCCGCATCGGGGAAAACCCTCAGTTTTGACGTTCGTTTTAAAAAAAAGCGAGCGAGCGCGCCTCGATGCTCTGGCGCGGCGGCGCGCCGGGCGGCGTCGCGGGATCCTGGAACGAGGTGTGCGGCGTGAAGCGCGCGCGGCCGTCCTTCGCCGAGTCGTAGACCTTGAAGACGATGGCTTCGTCGCGCTTCATCTGGGGAAAGTAGAACCAGCGGTGCGCCGGGTTGTACTTCAGCCGGTAGGTCTGGCCGACGCGGTTCGGATAGCGCCGCTCCGCTACCAGCAGGTCCTGCGGGTCGACCGAGCGCGCATCGGCCATCGCCAGCGGATTGGAGCGAATCGGGTCGGCGATCGCCCGCCACACCTGGATGATGGCGAAGCGCCGCTCAAGCAGGCGCTCGGCCTCCGCGCCCATCAGGTCGCGCACGCGCTGCGGGCCCGACCACTCGGTGTAATCGTTGTGCGCCGAGAGCACCGGCTCGCGCACCAGCTTCGCTTCGCGCTCGGCCTCGTCGCCCGAGCGCAGCGTGTGGTCGAACACCACGACCCGCTGGGCTCCGGCCACCTGGCCAATCAAATTTTGGACTTCGGGATAATAGACGCGCTTCAGTTCCGCGGCGTCGAAGAAATCGTGCATCGCGGTGCGGTGCTCGACCAGCACGAAGCCGTTCCCGTCGAGCGCGAGATCGCGCGCTTCGCGGCCGTCGGCGATGTCGACGCGATGGCGCTCCTCCATGCCGCTCGAGCGGCGGCGGATGTTGTTCGGCCCGAAGGTCTCGTTGACCAGCTTCTCGCCGGTATCGCGGGTGTAGGTGATTTCGGCTTGCATGCGGCCATTCTAGAATGGCCGAAACTGCGGGAGGAAGAGATGCGCAATCGACGCGAGTTCCTGCGCCTGGCCGCGCTTGGCGCGATGTGGCCCGGGGCGCTCGCATGGGGACAGGCGAAGAAGGCGGCGAAGAAGCCCGAGGGCATCCTCGTCAACGACCTGCACGGGCAGCTCTCCGCCACCCTGGTCAACCGCATCGTGCAGCCCGACACGCTCGACGGCGTGCGCGCGGCGCTCAAGCTCGCGCAGGCCGAGAACCGCGCCCTGTGCATCGCCGGCGGGCGCCACTCGATGGGCTCGCAGGCCTTCGCCGCCGACGGCGTGCTCATCGACACGCGCAAGCTCAACAAGCTGCTCGCATTCGACATGGAGCGCGGGCTGCTCGAGGTCGAGGCCGGCCTGCAGTGGCCGGGGCTGCTCGAGGCGCTGCACAAGGCCCAGGCCGGGCGCGAGCGCGAGTGGGCGTTCAACCAGAAGCAGACCGGCGCCGATCGCCTGACGATGGGCGGCTCGCTCTCGGCCAACATGCACGGCCGCGGGCTCACGCTGCCGCCGTTCATCTCGGATGTCGAGTCGTTCAAGCTGGTGAACGCGCGCGGCCAGCTCGTCAACTGCAGCCGCAGCGAGAACCCCGAGCTCTTCGGCCTGGCGATCGGCGGCTACGGCCTGTTCGGCGTCATCTACTCGGTGACCCTGCGCCTCGTGCCACGGCGCAAGCTCGAGCGCGTGGTCGAGGTGCGCACGATCGAGGGCCTCCCGTCCGCCTTCGCCGATCGCATCCGCGACGGCTTCCTCTACGGCGACTTCCAGTACGCGATCGACGAAAGATCGCCCGACTTCCTGCGCCGCGGCGTGTTCTCCTGCTACCGGCCGCTCGGCGACGAGCGCGCGATTCCGGCAGTACAGCGCGAGCTGGGCGAAGCCGACTGGACGCAGCTCCTCTACCTCGCGCACGCCGACAAGTCCGCGGCGTTCAAGCGCTACGCGGACTATTACCTGGCGACGAGCGGGCAGCTCTACTGGTCCGACGACCAGCAGATGAGCTTCTATCCCGAGAACTACCACCGCGAGATCGACCGCAAGATGGGCGCGGAGCACCGCGCCACCGAGGTGATCACCGAGATCTACTGCGAGCGCGAGGCGCTCGAGGCCTTCATGAGCGAGGTGCGCGCCTACGCGCTGCGCGAGCGCACCCAGATCGTCTACGGCACGGTGCGCCTCATCGAGCAGGACCGCGAGAGCTTCCTCGCCTGGGCGCGGCGGTCCTACGCCTGCGTGATCTTCAACCTGCACGTCGAGCGCACCAGCACCGGCCTGATCCGCGCGGCGGACGCGTTCCGCGCGCTCATCGACATCGGCCTGCGCTACGGCGGCAGCTACTACCCCACCTATCACCGCTACGCGGTGCGCCGCCAGGTCGATGCCTGCTTCCCGCAGTTCGCCGAGTTCCTCAAGCTGAAGCGCAACTTCGGCTAGCGCGCCGTGCGCGCCGACCGGCCGAGCTCCACCGCCACGCTGATCGCGGCTGCCACCGTCCTGCTTGCCCGCGACCCGCGGCTGCGCCATCTCGTCCCGGCTGGAGCGGCCGAGATCTGCGCGCGCTGCCTGACCCGTCCTTGGCTCATGGCAACGCAGATGCGCTGGCTCGTCCGGGCGGCGGAACGCGCCACCATTCCGGGACTGATGCTGCACTTCATGCTGCGCAAGCGCTGGATCGAGGCCGCGGTGCGCGGCGCACTCGGGCGCGGCTGCCGGCAGGTCGTGGTGCTCGGCGCCGGCTTCGATACGCTGGCGGCACGCCTCGCGCCGCAGTTTCCCGCCGTGCGCTTCCTCGAGATCGATCATCCGGCGACCCAGGCGGTGAAGCGCGCCGCCGTCGAGCGCCGGAACCTGCCTCAGGTTCCCAGTTTCGTCGCCGCGGACCTCGCGCGCACTTCGCTCGGCGATGCCTTGGCCGCCAGTCCTTACGACCGCAACCGCGCATCGGTATTCGTGATCGAAGGGCTGCTCATGTACCTGACGCCCGACGAGATGGCGGCGCTGTTCGCGGCCATCGGCGAGCTGCAGCCTCGCGCCGGCGAGCTCGTGTTCACCGTCATGGAGCCCCGGCGCGACGGGCGGCTCGCCTTCCATAACGCCACCTGGGTCGAGCGGGCGCTGCTCGCGCTGTGGAAAGAGCCGTTTAAATCGGCCGTTTCGCGCGATGCCCTGCCCGGCAGGCTCGGCGGCTGGGGGCTGCGGCTGCGCGAGCTCGCCGATCTTGCCGCCGCGCATCCGGATCTGGTGCTGGCGCGCGGCGAGATCATCGTGCACGCCGCGAGGAGCCCATGATCAGCGAGCCGATGACGCTTGCCACCGACTACCTGCTGGCCGTGGTGACAGGCGTCGCCGGCGTTCTGATCCTGCGGGTCACTGAGGGGCAAAACGCGCGGCGCTGCTGGGGCGTCGCCTTTCTCGCGCTGGCGCTGGGCGCGGCGCTGGGCGGCACCTACCACGGCTTCGCCATCGAGGCGCTATGGAAGCCCACC
>VBCP01000436.1 GCA_005888925.1 Betaproteobacteria bacterium
TGTTCCAGATGGGCGGCGTCGGTCCGATGTTCGGCCAGGCGCACCACTTCATGCGCGCGAAGAAAGACGAGATTCCCTACGGCAGCGAGCGCTATGGGGCGGAAGCGAAGCGGCTTTACGGTGTCATGGACAAGCACCTGGCTGACCATCAGTACTTCACCCGCGAGTACACCATCGCCGACATCGCGATCTACCCGTGGGTCGCGCGCTACGAGTGGCACCGCGTGGATCTCGGACAGTTTCCGAACGTGAAGCGCTGGTACGACGCGATCGGCGCGCGGCCGGCGGTGCAGAAAGGGATGGCGGTACCGCAGGTCTAGCGACGTTCTAAGACGTCGGCCAGCGTCGCGGCATCGACCGGCTTCACGAGGTGCAGATCGAAGCCGGCCTCGCGCGTGCGGTTGCGGTCCTCGGGCAGGCCATAGCCGGTGATCGCGACGAGATAGGGACGCCGCGCGCCGCCGAGCGAGGCGCCGAATTCCTCGCGGATGCGCCGCGCGAGCTCATAGCCGTCCATCTTCGGCAGGCCGACGTCGATCAGCGCGATCTCGGGCGCGGCGGCACGCACCGCTTCCAGGCCGCTCGGGCCGTCGGCCGCGACGCGCACGCGATGGCCTTGCAGCTCGAGCATGCGCCGCAAGGTCTCGCGCGCATCCTCGTTGTCCTCGACTACCAGGATGTCGCGCGCCGCTGCCGCGGTTTTCCCGCCCGCACCAACGCGCGACATGCGCGGCGCGTGGATCGCGGGGAGCCGCACGGTGAGCACGCTGCCGCGCCCGGGGCCTTCGCTGCGCGCGGCCGCCGAGCCGCCGTGCAGCTCGGCAAGGCGCCGCACCACCGTGAGTCCGATGCCCAGGCCGCCGTAGGAGCGGTCGAGCGGCCGCTCGCCTTGCACGAAAGGCTCGAACGCGCGCGCCGCGAGCTCCGCCGGCATGCCGATGCCGGTGTCCGCGACATGCAGCACGGCATCGTCGCCCTCCCGCGCTACCGTCACGGTGATGGTGCCGCCTTCGGGCGTGAACTTGAGCGCGTTGCCCAGCAGGTTGCCGAGGATCTGCTCGATGCGCGTCGGATCGGCATCGATCCAGACCGGCTCGAGCTGCTGCGCGAGGCGACGCTGGCCGGTGCGGCCCGCCGCGCGGATCGTCGCGAGCGCCCGCGCCGCAGCTTCCGCGAGGTCGAGCGGCTGGCGCTGCAGCACGATCTTGCCGGTCATGGCGCGCGCCGCGTCGAGCAGGTCGTCGGTCATGCGCCCGAGGTGCTGCACCTGGCGGTTGATCACGGCGCGCGCGTGCGCGCGCGATTCCTCATCGGGCGCGCCGAGCAGCTGGGCCGCATTGGCGATCGCGCCCAGCGGATTCCTGAGCTCATGACCGAGCATGGCGAGGAACTCGTCCTTCGAGCGGTTGGCCTCCTCGGCGATGGCACGCGCCTGCCGCTCGCGCGCGAGCAGCTCGTCGCGCTCCGCCTCGCCGCGTGCGCGCTCGTCCGCGGCGAGCGCGAGCGAATCGCCGACCTGGCGGATCTCGCTGATCGGCGTGTCGGGCAGCTTGAGCGGCTCGCGGCGTCCCAGGGAGCGCGCGGCGTTGCCGAGCTCGGCCATCGGCCGCGCGATGCCGCGCGCTACGAGCAGGGCGGCGAGCGCCGCGAGCCCGATCGAGAGCAGGATGCCGCCGCCGTAGACGAGAAGCGAGCCGCGCGCGCCCGCGTCGACGTACGAAGGCGGAATGCCGATCGCCACGGTCCAGCCGGTGACCGGAGAGCGCGTGAAGGCCGTGTACGTGATCTGGCCTTCCAGCGTCGCGGTGAGCGCCGCACCCTCGCTGCCGCGCTCGACCATCAGCGCTTTCAGCCCGGGCACCGGCTGGCCGCCGAGGAATTCCTCGTGCTGCCGGGTGCGCGCGACGCGCTGGTCCCCGGCGTCGAACACCGAGACCACCCAGTCGCTCGGCACCCGCTGGCGGTCGATCACCTCGCGAATCCCCTGCGGCGTGAGCACGGCCGAGAGCACGTAGCGCAGCTCGCCCTTGCGCATCACCGGCACGCGCAGCGCGAAGTTGTAGCCGCCTTGCTCGCCGCGCGCCAGCGTGCCGATCGCCGGGTGCCGTTTGCGCAGCACAATCTGGATCGATTCGCTTTCCGCGGTTTGCGGTAGCGCGCCGCCGAGCGGGTAGGCAGTGTTGAGAATCATCCTGCCGCGCGCGTCGTGCAGGATCACCGCGCGCCATTGCGGCCGCGTGGCCACCACGCGCGAGACGAGGTCGTGGTAGCGCGCGAGCCCGCCATTGTCGAGCACTGTCGCCGTGCCGATTGCCTCCAGCACCGCGAGCGAGCGGTTGAGCTCGGCATCGACGGCAGTGGAGAGCGCGCGCGTGATCTCGATGCCGGCGCGCTCGGCCTGGCTGCGCTGCTGGTGGACGAGCGCGAGCAGCCCGACGCCCGACATCAGGGCGAGGGGCAGGAACGCCGCCGCCGCGAGGTAGGAGAGCCTGCTGCGCAGCGCGACCTTGCGCGGGGTCACTTGCGCGCGTGCCTTTCGAGAAAGGCGTTGATCTCCTCGAGGCGCAGCTGCGGCTCGCCCGCCGCTCGGTCCAATGCGGGCTGCGTGCCGACCACGCGGTTCATCCATTCCATGTTTTCCTGCATCCGCGCCACCACCGCACGCCACTCGGCGGCGGTGTGCCGCCGCGGATCGGGCAGCACGTGGCACTGGTTGCAGGCGAGCCGGAACGCCTCGCCCGAGGAGAGATAGACGTCCGGATAGCGCTTCGGGTCGAGCGGCTTCTGGCCATGCTTGCGCAGGTAGGCCACCAGCACGCGCTTTTCTTCCGGCGTCGGCGCGCGCACGCCGGCCATCATGTCGCTCATCAGCGGGCCGAGGTTGCCGCGCCCTTCCATGCGCAGCACCATGCGCTCGACGATGCCCGGCCATTTGGGCGCGTGGTGCATCGCCGGATTCGGCAGGTTGTGGCACTGCACGCAGTAGCGCAGCGTCAACTCGGCACCGCTCGAGCCGCGCTCGGGCAGTTGGCGCGCCTCGAAGGTCGGCGGCAGGATGCGCTCGAGCAGCGGCCCGTGCGGGCTCCCGGCCCAGCGCTTTTTGGCCTGGTCTATTTCGTCGGCTGCCACCGCACCGCAGATGAGCAGCGCGACTAGCGCTAGCGTGCGCATGCCGCCGAGTTTACTTAAAGGCTGGCGCGGCGATCACCGCGGCTGAAGCCCGCGAGCGGCGCGGTCACGCCGCGGCCGATGGCGAGCACCTTGAAGAGCTCGCCCATTTCGGCCGGCGATAAGAGCTTCTGCGCCTGCGCGGCGATCGGCGCGTAGTGCAGTGCGTTCTCGACGTTCGCCTCCGCGAGCACTTCGGTGATGCCGCAATTGACGAGGAACTGCGCGTGCGAAGCGTAGCCCAGGACCTCTGCACCTGCGGCACCGGCGGCTTCGGCGAGCGCGCTGAAGTCGACATGCGCTGTGATGTCCTCCTCGCCCGGCCGCGCGAACGGGTCGGCATGTGCCTGGTGGCGGTAATGGCACATCAGCGTGCCGCTGGCGCGCTGCGGATGGTAGTACTCGTGGCGCGGAAAGCCGTAGTCGATGACGAAGATCGCGCCTTGCTCGAGGCTCTCGACCGTTGTGCGCATCCAGGCGCGCGCGGCGAGGCCGATCTCGCTCACGTACGGCGCCGGCACCTCCACGCGCTTTGCAGCTGCCAGCAGCTCACCGCTGGCCGGACGATCCACCCACGTCAGATCGGCGCCGACGCCGCGCTCCATGATCCCGCCTTCAGTCCAATGCACCATATGTACCGGCATGGCATCGACCACTTCGTTCGCGAGCACCGCGCCGTGGAAGCGCTCGGGCAGGTTTTGGACGTGGCGCACGCGCCCGCCCAGCTTTTCTTTTTGACGCTGCGCAAGCTCGGCGCTCGTTTCCAGGATCAGGTATTCGCAGTCGAGCTCGCGGCTCAGCACCTCTGCCAGCACGCCGCTGCCGGCGCCGATTTCCAGGATGCGCTCGAACTGGCGCAGCTCGCGTGCTAGCGTGCGGCCGAAGAGCGAGCCGAGCTCGGGCGCGGTGACGAAATCGCCGCCGGGGCCGAACTTGCGCGCGCCGCTCGCGTAGTAGCCAATGCCCGGCTCGTGCAGCGCGAGCTGCATATAACGAGCAAAGGAGATCCAGCCGCCGGCGGCGGCGATCTCTCTCAGGATGCGGCTGCGCGCCGGCATGCCCTAGAATCTAAAGCACTTATGGATGAGTCGCTCGCCGGAAAGAGCGTGCTGGTCACAGGCGGCGCGCGCCGGCTCGGCGCGGCGATCGCCCGGCGCCTGCATGCCGCGGGCGCCGCGGTGCTCATCCATTACCGCGATTCGGAAGCCGATGCGGTGAAGCTCGAAGCCGAGCTCAATGCGCTGCGCCCGAAAAGCGCGGCGAAGGTGAAGGCCGAGCTCCTCGCGCCGATCGCGGCGCGCGCGCTGATCGGCGCCGCGATGGACTCCTTCGGCAGGCTCGATGTGCTGGTGAACAACGCATCGACCTTCTTTCCGGTG
>VBCP01000438.1 GCA_005888925.1 Betaproteobacteria bacterium
ACCGGCGGCTGGGCGGCGCAGGCGCTCACCTCGGTGGCGGGCTCCTCCGCGTGGTTCGAGCGGGGCTTCGTCACCTACTCGAACGCGGCGAAGGAGGAAATGCTCGGCGTGCGCACCGACACCCTGTCGCGGCATGGCGCGGTCAGCGAGCAGACGGCGCGCGAGATGGCGCTCGGCGCGCTCTCGCACAGCCGCGGCACGCTCGCGCTCGCGATCACCGGCGTCGCCGGCCCGACGGGCGGCAGCGCCGAGAAGCCGGTCGGCACGGTCTGCTTCGCCTGGGCGCGCAAGGGCGAGCCGGCGAGCGCCGAGACGCGGCACTTCGCCGGCGACCGCGAGGCGGTGCGCCGGCAGTCGGTCGAGCACGCGCTGGCGCGCGCGCTGGAACTTCTAGAATAGCGGCATGGCTTCAGTCCGAAATGCCGCCGTCGCAGGCATGTTCTACCCCGGGGACGCGCGCGCCCTTGCGGCGGAGCTCGACGAGTTGCTCGGCGGGGTCGAGCAGGCGGGAGCGCGCCTGGCCTTCCCCAAGGCGCTGATCGTGCCGCACGCCGGCTACATCTATTCCGGCTCGATCGCCGCGCGCGCCTATGACGAGCTCGCCGCGGCGCGCGGCATCGTGCGCCGCGTGGTCCTGCTCGGCCCGGTGCATCGCGTGCCGGTGCGCGGCCTCGCGATTCCGACCGACGAGGCCTTCGCCACGCCGCTCGGAGCCGTGCCGATCGACCGCGCCGCGCTCGAGCGCGTGCGCGATCTGCCGCAGGTCGTGCCGAGCGATCTCGCGCACCTGCACGAGCATGCACTGGAAGTGCAGTTGCCTTTCCTTCAGCGCCAGCTCGGCGAGTTCGCGCTCGCACCTTTCGCGGTCGGCACGGCGAGCGTGCAGGAGGTCGCCGAGGTGATCGAGCGCCTGTGGGGCGGGCCCGAGACGCTGATCGTGATTTCCACCGACCTCTCGCACTACCACGCGTACGCCGAGGCGTGCCAGATCGATCGTGCCACGGTGACCCGCATCGCCCGGTTCGCCACCGACCTCGACCACGAAGAAGCCTGCGGCGCGACGCCGCTCAATGGGCTCCTCGCCGCCGCGAAGCAGAAGAACCTCGGCATCAAGCTGCTCGCCGCCTGCAATTCCGGCGATACCGCAGGCGGCAAGGGGCAGGTGGTCGGCTATTCGGCTTTCGCGCTGCACGAGCCCGGCACGGACGTGTCGCTCGACGAAGCGGGCAAGACGCTCCTCGGCATCGCGCGCGGCGCGATCCAGACCAGGCTTTTGGGCGCCGCGCACCGGCCCGACGCGCCCTGGCTCAGGCAGAGCGGCGCCACCTTCGTCACGCTCACCCGCGACGGCGCATTGCGCGGCTGCATCGGCAGCCTGCAGGCGGCGCGGCCACTCGGCGACGATGTGGCGGAAAATGCCGTCGCCGCCGCCTTTCGCGACCCGCGCTTCCCTGCAGTCAGCGCAGCCGAATGGCCAAGCGTGCACGTCGAGGTGTCGCTGCTTTCCACGCCGAAGCCGCTGCGCTTCGCCGACGAGGCCGATCTGCTGGCGCAGCTACAAGTCGGCGAAGACGGCATCATCCTCGAGGCCGATGGGCGGCGCGCGACGTTCCTGCCGCAGGTTTGGGAGAGCATCCCGGACAAGCGCCAGTTCCTGCGCGAGCTCGCGCGCAAGGCCGGCCTGGCGGACGATGTGCGTCTCAGCCGCTGCCGCATCTGGCGCTACCGGGTGACCAAATGGACCGAGTGACGGATTATCCGGGCCGCTGGTGGCACACGCTGGCCGACGGCCGCGTGCAGTGCGATCTCTGCCCGCGCGACTGCAAGCTGCACGAAGGCCAGCGCGGCCTTTGCTTCGTGCGCAAGATGGAAGGCGGCCGCATGGTGCTCACCACCTACGGCCGCTCCTCGGGCTTCTGCATCGACCCGGTCGAGAAGAAGCCGCTCAATCATTTCTATCCGGGCTCGAGCATCCTTTCTTTCGGCACCGCCGGCTGCAACCTCGCCTGCAAGTTCTGCCAGAACTGGGACATCTCGAAGTCGCGCGATCTGGACCGGCTGCAGGACGAGGCGAGCCCGGAGGCGATCGCCAATGCGGCGCTCAAGCTCGGCTGCAAATCGGTGGCGTTCACCTACAACGACCCGGTGATCTTCGCCGAGTACGCGATGGACATTGCCGATGCCTGCCACGCGAAAGGCGTGCACGCAGTCGCCGTCACCGCGGGCTACATCCACGCCGAGCCGCGGCGCGAGTTCTACGCGAAGATGGACGCCGCGAACGTCGATCTCAAGGGCTTCACCGACGAGTTCTACTTCAAGGTCTGCGGCGGCCGCCTGCAGCCCGTGCTGGATACCCTGGTCTACCTGGTGAAGGAGACCCAGGTCTGGACCGAGATCACCACGCTGCTGATTCCCGGCAAGAACGATTCCGACGACGAGATCCGCGCCGAGTGCAAGTGGATCCGCGCGAACCTCGGCCCCGACGTGCCGCTGCACTTCACCGCGTTCCATCCCGACTGGAAGATGACCGACATCGCGGCGACGCCGGCGGCGACGCTGACGCGCGCGCGAGAGATCGGCCAGCTCGCGGGCCTGAACTACGTCTATACCGGCAACGTGCATGACGCCGCCGGCGGCTCGACCTATTGCCCGTCCTGCGAGAAGGCGCTGATCGAGCGCGACTGGTACCGCATCGACGGCTACCACCTGCGTCCCGACGGCGCCTGCGAATACTGCGGCACGCCGATCGCCGGGCGCTTCGGCAAGTTCGAGCGGCCGTTCGGCCCGCGCCGCATCCCCGTTCGCATCGCCCAAGCCGCTTGAATCCAGGGTCGGCGTCCTGGCTCGCGGCGCTGTGCACGAGCCGGGTCCTTGCCGCCACCTGGTTCGTCGCCTACTCGGCGGTCCTGCCGCTCACCCAGCAAGCGTGGGGCTTGAGCGGCCGCGAAGCCGGCATGATCCAGGCGGCATTTCATCTGGGGTACTTGAGCTCGCTTTTCATCGTCGGCTTCATCGCGGATCACTTCGGCGCGAAGCGCGCCTATCTGACGACCGGCATCGCCGCCTGCCTGAGCCCGTGGGCCTTCGTGCTGTTCGCCGACGGCTTCTGGTCGGCGTTCTGGCTGCACGCCTTCACCGGCCTTTGCCAGGGCGGCACCTATACGCCGGCGCTCGCCCTGATCAACGAGCATGTCGAGCGCGTTCGGCGGGGCCGCGCCATGGGCTATCTCATCGCCGGCTCGAGCGCCGGCTACGCGATCTCGCTGGGCGTCGCCGGCCTCGCGCTCAGGTTCACCGACTGGCGGGGCGCTCTCACCGCGGTCGCTGCGCTGCCGGTCATCTCTTGGCTGCTGGGCATCTATGTGCTGCGCGGCACGCCCAATACGGTTCATCCGCGACCGGCCGGCGAGCCGCTTCTCGCCTCGCTGCCCGCGGTGTGGCGCAACCGCCGCGGCATGCTCTCCATCTGGGGCTATACCTTCCACAACTGGGAGCTGCTCGGCATGTGGGCGTGGCTGCCGGCGTTCCTCACCGCGTGCCTGGTGTTGCACGGGAATGAAAATCCCGCGGCACTGGCGCTCGCCTTCGCCGCGCTCACCTACGTCGCCAACATCGGCGGCTCGATCGCCGGCGGCACCATGGCGGACCGCTGGGGCCGCACGCAGACCATCCTGACCTGGTCCTGCGTCAGCCTCGTGCTCTCGTTCTCGATCGGCTGGCTGGTCGCGCTGCCGCTCGCGCTGCTCGTGGCGCTCGCGTGTCTCTACAACTTCGCCGGCATCGCCGACTCCTCGACGCATTCGCTGGTGCTCGCCGAGAGCGTGCCCGCGCATTACCTCGGCGTCGCCTACGCCGTGCGCTCGGTGATCGGCTTCGGCTCGGGCGTCGTCAGCCCGGTCGTGTTCGGCTGGGCGCTCGACCTCGCCGGCGGCGGGCGCACCAGCGCGGATGCCTTCGCCTGGGGCATCGCGTGGTCGACGCTTGGCCTGGGCGCGCTGCTCGGGCCCGTGGCTACTTGGCGTTTGCGCAAATCCTCTACCATGTAGCCGGGCTGGGGGACATGCACAATAAGAAGTTCGCTTTGGCTGCCGTCGCCGCACGCGACGTCGCGAAGCGCATCGCGGCGGCAAACGCCGCGAGCTATTCAGCGCCGTTGCCCGAAGTGATGAAATCGATCGTCGTGCTGGAAATCACCGTCGACGACCTGGGCGCGCCGCTCATGGTGTCCGTCCTTCGCACCAACGGTTATCGTGAGCTCGCGCAGCGCGCGCTGCAAAGCGTCGCCAAGGCCGCGCCGTTCGCGGCGCCCGGGCCGGCGCTCCTGCAAGGCGCGAGCTCGATGAGCTTCCTCGAGACCTTCCTCTTCCGCGACGACGATTCCTTCCAGCTGCGCAGCCTGGTCGCGATGCCGGATTGAAGCAGTTCTCCGACGCC
>VBCP01000437.1:0-2259 GCA_005888925.1 Betaproteobacteria bacterium
CTGCCGCGTATGCCGACGCCAGAAATCCGGCCATCACCGCGCAGAGAGCGCGCCTCACGGCGATAACGTTACGCCGAGCGCCCCGAGCTTACAAGCCGGCGACGAGCGGAAATCCTAGCGCTTCGGCGCGGGGCGCTCCATCGACTGCGCTTCCTTCTCGAGCTTCGGCTTCAGCTTTTTCATCTTCTTGTCGGCTTCCTTCTTGACGTCGCCCTGCTTCATGCCGGGCTTCTTCATGTTGTTCGCCATCGGCTCGTCGGCCTTCTTCGCCGGCTCGTCGGCCAGGGCCGGGCCGGCAAGCGCGGCGGCGAGCAGCAGGGCGAAGGCGCGCACGTCAGATGAATTCATCCAGCTGAATGGGCAGCGAGCGCACGCGCTTGCCGGTGGCGTGGAACACAAGTTGGTGTCGTTCTCGTTGCAGAAGCTCACGTCGATGGTGCCGATGTCGGCGTTCACCGGCACATGGTACTCGGCGAGGTTGGCGTTGACGATGCGCCCGTAGCGCGGGTCGAGCTGCGTCTCCTCCATGAGCGCCATGCTCACGCCCCACACCAGGCCACCGATCAGCTGGCTGCGCGCAAGCTTGGTGTTCATGAGGCGCCCGACGCTGTAGCCCGCGACGATGCGCGGCACGCTGATGCGCCCGAGATCCTCGTCCACCCGCACCTCGCAGAACACCGCGCCGAAGGAGCGCGTGGCGAACTTGTCCTTCTCCTCGCCCTCCTCCGCATGCGCCTGCGCCTCGATCACTTCATTCGGCCTGCCGGCGGCAATCGCCGCCTGCTTCTTGGCGCGCGCCGCTTCGCATGCCGCTTTTACTGCGGGCGCGACGCTCGCGACGGTGGTCGATCCGCCGGAGACGCCGGCGGGCGGCATGAGCGTATCGCCGAGCTCGAAGTCGATGCGCTCGGGCGGCATGCCGAGCGCGTCGGCGGCGACCTGCGTCATGACGGTGTAGGTACCGGTGCCGAGGTCGTGCGTCCCGGAGCGCACGACCGCCGTGCCGTCTGGCAGGATGCGCGCCATCGCGCTCGCCGGCCGGCGGTGCGCGGGATAGGTCGCGGTCGCCACAGCCGAAGCGCGCCGCGCCGTCCACGTAGCACTCGCGCAGCATCTTGCTCGACCAGGGCTTGCCGGTGCGCGGATCGGCCTCGGCATAGTTGCGCAGGCGCAGCTCCAGCGGATCGATGCCCAGCGCATAGGCCAGCTCGTCCATCGCCGATTCGAGCGCGAAAGTGCCGCTCGCTTCGCCCGGCGCGCGCTGGAAGGTCGGCACGCCGACGTTGAGCTGCGCGAGCTTGTGGCTCGTCGCCACGTTGGCGCAGGCGTAGAGCTGGCGCGTCGGCATCGCCGAGGGCTCGGTGAAGTCTTCCATCACCGACGTATGCGAGATCACATCGTGCTTCATGGCTAGCAGACGCCCATCGCGCCCGGCGCCGAGCGCCACGCGCTGCTCGGTGCAGGGACGTCCGCCCACCGGGCCGAACATCTGCGGCCGCGCCAGCGCGAGCTTCACCGGCCGGCCGGCGCGCTGCGCGGCGATCGCGGCGAGCACCACGTGCGACCAGGTCGAGCCCTTGCAGCCGAAGCCGCCGCCGACGAAGGGCGAGACGACGCGCACGCGCTCGGGCGAGATGCCGAGCGTCTTCGCCACCGTGTCGCGCACGCCGGAGATGAACTGCGTCGAGTCGTAGAGCGTCAGGCGATCGCCGTCCCAGGCCGCGATCGTCGCGTGCGGCTCCATCGGGTTGTGCGTCTCCATCGGCGTGGCGTAGGTCTGCTCGACGCGCACCGGCGACGCGGCGAGCGCCTTGTCCGCGTCGCCCCAGGCGACCGCGGCCTCGCCCTGCGGCATCTGCTTCGGCGCGTACGCCGAGCCCTTGGCGCGCTCGAAGTCCAGCTCCGGGCGCTCCTCGCGGTAGCGAACCTTTATCAGCTCTGCCGCGGCGACCGCGTGCTCGAAAGTGTCGGCGACCACCATCGCGATCGGCTGGCCGTTGTAGTGCACCACGTTGTCCTGCAGGAGCGAGAGCACGCGTCCCGCCGGCGGCTTCACCGCCGCTCTTCCGCCCTGCGGCAGCTTGGGCGCGTTGAGATGCGACAGCACGAGCAGCACGCCGGGGACCTTCTGCGCGGCGCTGGCATCCAGTGCGGTGATGGTTCCCTTTGCAACCGTGCTCTGCACCATCGCGGCGTGCGCCAGGCGCGGCAGCTGGAATTCCGCCGCATAGCGCGCCTCGCCCTTGACCTTGAGGGGAC
>VBCP01000437.1:2379-5206 GCA_005888925.1 Betaproteobacteria bacterium
GTGCGCGTCGCGCGCCACGGCTTGTGCGCGACGCCGCCGAGCGCGATGCGCGCCGCGCGCACCGTGTCGCCCTGCATGTCGAGCGCTGCGGCGACGGAGACGAGTGCAAAGGCGTAGCTCGCGCGGTCACGGACTTTTAAGTAATGAGCCTTCGTGAACGGCGAAGCGGGCAAATCGACCGCGGTGATCAGTTCGCCATGCTCGAGGTTGCTGTCGCGCTCGGGCGTGTCGCCCGGCAGGCGATGGAACTCGCGCAGCGGGATGGCACGCTCGCCTTTCGGCCCGCGCACCTGCACCACCGCGTCGAGCGCGGCGAGCGCGACCGCCATGTCCGACGGGTGCACGGCGATGCACTTGTCGCTCGCGCCGAGGATGGCGTGGATGCGGTTGTGGCCTTCGAGCGCGGCGCAGCCCGAGCCGGGGTTGCGCTTGTTGCAGGCGGGAAACGCCGCGTCGTAGAAGTAATGGCAGCGCGTGCGCTGCAGGAGGTTGCCGCCGACGGTGGCCATGTTGCGAAGCTGCGGCGAGGCGCCGGCGAGGAGCGCCTGCGAGAGCAGCGGATAGCGGCTGCGCACGAGCGGATGGTTCGCGGTGTCGCTGTTGGCGGCCATCGCGCCGATGCGCAGCCCGCCGCCGGGCAGCTCCTCGATTGCGGCGAACGGCAGACGCGTGACGTCGACCAGGCGCTGCGGCCGCTCGACGCCGCCTTTCATCAGGTCGAGGAGATTGGTGCCCGCGCCGAGGAAACGACTGTTGGCGGCGCCGCCCTCGCGCAGCGCGGCCTCGACATCGCTTACTCGCACATAGGTGAAGGAGTTCATGCGATACCTCCGGCCTTCTTCACCGCCGCGACGATGTTCGGATAGGCACCGCAGCGGCAGATGTTGCCGCTCATGCGCTCGCGGATCTCGGCGTCGCTCAGCTGCCGCGCCTCCGCCTGCGCCTCGGCGATGAGCCCGACCGCGGAGCAGATCTGCCCCGGCGTGCAGTAGCCGCACTGGAAAGCGTCGTGCTCGACGAACGCGGCCTGCACTGCAGAAAGCCTGCCTGCCCGCGCGAGACCTTCGATCGTGACGACGTCGTCGCCGTCGTGGGCCAGCGCCAGGCTGAGGCAGGAGTTGATACGCCGACCGTTCACCAGCACGGTGCATGCGCCGCACTGGCCGCGGTCGCACCCCTTCTTGGTTCCCGTGAGCCCGATGTACTCGCGCAGTGCGTCGAGCAGCGTCACACGCGGCTCTACCGCGAGCACGTAAGGCCTGCCGTTCACGTTGAGCGTGAGCGACTGCACGTGCTCGCCGCTCGCCCCGCCCTGCGCCGCCTCGCGCACCGGAGTCTGCGCACTCGCGTAGGGCACGGCGCCGAAGGCCGCCGCCGCCGCGGCCGATTGCATGAAGCGGCGCTTGGATTCATCCATGTGCGCGCCACAGCAAGCGTCGCGCCCGGTAGAGTGCTGGTTCGCACGTTCACGGAGCAACTATGAAGAACATCACCTTCGCCATCGCCGCCTCACTTGCGTTCTGCTTGCACGCGGCTTACGCAGCCGACGACGCGCGCCTCGAGCGCAACAAGAAAGCGGTGCTCGACTTCTACGACAAGGGGCTCAACCAGAAGGACTTCGACGCGGCGTCAGAGCATTTCGGCGCGACCTACATCCAGCACAACCCGATCGCCGCCGACGGCCCGCAAGGATTCAAGGCGTTCGTCGAGTTCCTGAAGAGCAAGTTCCCGCAGTCGAGGAGCGAGGTGAAGCGCGTCTTTGCGGAGGGCGACTACGTCATCCTGCACGTGCACGCGATGCGTGAGCCCGGCACGCGCGGCGCCGCGATCGTCGACATCTTCCGGCTCGACGCCAACGGCAAAATCGTCGAGCACTGGGACGTGCGCCAGGACGTGCCGGAGAAGGCTGCGAATAACAACACCATGTTCTGAGTCGGGGTGTTCTGAGTCGGGGTCAGACCCCTGCAGGATTTGACAGGGGTCTGACCCCAGATTCGTTCAGCGCAGGGTCATCACCGCGATCTTGCGGGCGCGGAAGTACGGCAGCACGACCTGCATCTGCCCTTGCTGTTCATGGACGGAAATGTACCGGGGCTCGCTGCCGCGCGTCGGCAGGTCGAAGGCGGTCCACGACTTGGTCGCCGGGTCGTAGCGCATCACGCGGTCGGCGCCCCACAGGTTGGTCCACGGGCGGTGCTTGCTGTCGACGTGCACGTGGTAGGGCTGCATGCGGTTCGGCAGGTCGACGTAGGTGACTTCGCGCGTGCGCGTGTCGATGCGCGCGAGGTTCGCGCCCCAGGAGTTGCCGACCCACAGGACATCGGCGTTCTTGTCGGTGCCCATGCGGCGCGGCCCCTGCGAGAACGGCAGCGGGTTGTTGAAGTCGGGCTGGCTGTAGGTCTTGTAGAACTCGCGCGCTTCCGCGGTGACGAGCGCGAGCTGCGTCTTCACCGGCGAGAGTTTTATTTCCGAAGCCTTGCCGCTCGCGCCATCGGCGACGCCGATGATGTCGTGGATCATCACCGCCCAGTAGCCGTTGCCCGCGCGATCGCCCGCCGCGCCGTAGGTGATGCCGGTGCCCGTGGGCAGCTTGTAGCTCGCGGTCTTGTAATCGCTCCACTTCTGCGTCTCGGGATCGAAGCGCAGCACGCCGTCGGGCGCCGAGACCCAGATCTTTCCCTTGCCGTCGTAGTCCACCGTGGTCGCGCCGCCGGTGGGCGACATGCCTTCGGGCGGCATGAAGACGTCGATCTTCTCCGTCCTCGGATCGAGTCGGCCCAGGCCGCCGCGCCCCGGATTGATGTTGAACCAGATGATGCCGTCCGGC
>VBCP01000439.1 GCA_005888925.1 Betaproteobacteria bacterium
AAGAGCCCGTTGATCACGAAGATGAACAGACCCAGCGTGAGGATCGTCGCCGGCAGCGTGAGCAGGATCAGGACCGGCCGGATCACCGTGTTCACCAGCCCGAGCACCAGCGCCGCGACCAGCGCGGCAGCAAAGGTGGCGACGCTCACGCCGGGCAACAGGTAAGCGACCGCGATGAGCGCCACCGTGTTGATGAGCCAGACGACGAGGAGCTTTATCACTCCCAGAGCCCCGCGGGCATCGGCAGCCCCGCGTAGTCCTCCTGGGTGAGCGGACCGTTGGGCACGATGCCAAAGCCTTCCAGCACCGAGACGATCTGGCGCGCGTGCTGCGCCGAGTGCCAGGTGCAGCGCTCCATCACGTGGTGCAGCGGCTGCTCGCCATAGTAGGTCTCGACCTTCGCGCTCTCGGCGCGTTTACCCTCGCGGCGCCACCACGCCTCCAGCCGTTTTGCCACCGATGCGCCATAGGCACGAATGTCATCCACCTTGGTGACATTCGCGGGGGGCGGTGCGTTATACACGGCGGTCAAGTCCTGCGCACCGTCCTCCACCGCCTGCAGGAATGCATCGGGCACCTGGTAGACGTGATAGGCGAGGTCGCGGATGCTGCGGTCGCGGCCGGGCGTGGCGCGCTCCGGCAGGCGCTCGGCCGGTATCTGCATCACATGCCGTTGCGCGGCGGCGAGCACTGCCTGCCATTTCTGGTGCAGCGCCGCCGGCGGCAGCCGGCGGAAATCGACCTTGCGGCCGATGAACTGCGAGACGTCGGCGAGCTCCTGCGCGAAGACATACTCCTTGCCGCGCGCCACCACCGGCACGGTGCGCACGCCAAGCTCGCGCAGCTCTTCCATCGCTTCGGGCCGCGCCGAGACGTTGATCGACTCGTACTCGACGCCGAGGTTCGTCAGGAACTCCTTGATCTTTACGCAGCTCGAGCAGCCCGGCCGCCAGTAGACGCGCAGCGAGTTCCGCATTTCATTCATTGGGCCACCCTTACGCCTTTCACGCCATGCTTCTCGATCGCGCGCGCGACGAAGCCCGAGCGCTTCACGTCCTCGGCGAATTCGCGCAGGTATTTCGCCGCCGCCGCGCGCCCCTTCGGCGCGCCGATCGCCTGCTGCACGCCGGTGACCTGCCCGTCGAGCACGCGGGAGCCGGGCGTGCGCGCCTGCTCCTCGACCAGCTTCGGCTTCAGGCCGCCGAGCGCTTCGAGCTTCTGCGCGATGAATGCGTCATAGGACGCGGGGATGCCTTTCGCGCGCACGAGCTGCGCTTTCTTGAAGGTTCTCGTCAAGAATAAATCGTAGGCACTGCGTTCGGATACCGCGACACGCACGCCTTCGCGATCGACGTCGGCAATCTGCTTGATCGGCGAGCCCACCGGCACCAGGAAGGTGACGGGGATCTCCAGATAGGCCGCCGTGAATTCCATTTCGCTCGCCCGCTGCGGCTCGGCGCCGAGAAAGCCGACGTCGCACTGGGCGGCCTTCACCGCGTCGAACAGCTTGCCGGCTGCATCGAACTTCACGAACTCGAACGGCAATCCCGCGCGCCGCGCGAGCTCGCGTCCCAGATCCGGCGCGATGCCGCGCGGGTCGCCGCTGGGATCGTCGCCGAGCACGAGGAGGAAGTTGGAATAGTTGAGGCCGATGCGCAGCTTTCCGCTCGGGGCCAGTTCATTCTTCATGGGGTGGCGGCGTAGAAGAGGTTGGTCATGCTCTTGATGTCGAGCATTCTGAACCCGCGGAAGCCCGCTTCGCGCACCAGTTTCTCAGTTTGGCCGGGTCCCATGCAGGTGCCGAGGCCCGGCCCGCCGCACGCGAGCGACTGCGTCATGCAGTGAAACAGGCTGAAGCCGTAGAACATCGTCGCGACCGGGTTGCGATTGTCCTCCAGCCGGTCGGCGGCCTTCGGCTCGACGATGAAGAGCGTGCCCTCGGGCTTCACCAGCCGGTGGACCTGGCGCAGCGTCTCGACCGGCGCGGCGAGATCGTGGATGCAGTCGCAAATCGTGACGAGGTCGAACTGGCCTTTCGGCGGCGCGGTCGCAAATTCGATTTTCAGGTTTTGCCCTGACGCCGCCTCGCGTGCGCGCTGGATCGACTGCGCGTCGATATCGAATCCGGTCACCTGCGCCGCGGGAAAGGCGCGTTTGACCGCCATCGCCACGCGTCCCGAGCCGCAGCCGAAGTCGAGCATGCGGCCGCCAGCCTGCAGCCGCGCCACCACCTCCGGCAGCGCGGTTGATGAGGTCGAGCGCGTGCACGCAATCGGGGCCGAAGTCGGCGAACGGCACGCCGCCGCCTTTCTCGAAGGCCTCGGCGACGCGCGGCGCGACGCGCATCAGCGCCGGCACCATCTCCCACATGCCGCCGACGAAATGATCGGTGCCGTCGGAGGCGACGAAATAGGCCATCTCCTCCGGCAGCTCGTAGGTTTGCTTTTCGGGCGAGTATTGGAGATAGCCGGCGCTCGTCATGCCGCGCAGCCATTCCTCGACGTAGCGCGGCTGCATCCCGCTCGCCCGCACCACGTCGTCCAGCGCCATGGCGCCTTTGCCCTGCATGGCGCGGAAGAGTCCGGCGCGCGTGCCGACGTAGGCCATGCCCGCGGCCATCGCCCCCGCCATGTCGCGAAACACCTGGTCGACGGCGAGCTTGGTCTTTTCCTTGTCCATGATCGGCGCA
>VBCP01000441.1 GCA_005888925.1 Betaproteobacteria bacterium
CTGACGGACGGCTCATCGAGCAGGTTGACGATCCCTGCGGGCGACGAGGCCGACTTGCTCATTTTTGCCGCCGGCTCCTGCAGGTCGCCGATCTTCGCCGTGGCCGGGACGATGTGCGGCCGCGGCACGCGGAAGGTCTCGCCGAAACGCTGGTTGAAGCGCTGCGCGAGATCCCGCGTGAGCTCGAGGTGCTGCTTCTGGTCGGCGCCCACCGGCACGAGCTCGGTCTGGTAGAGCAGGATGTCCGCCGCCTGCAGCACCGGATAGGTGAACAGGCCGACGCTCGTGCGATCGGCTTCCTGCCGTTGCGCCTTGTCCTTGAACTGCGTCATGCGCGAGGCCTCGCCGAAGCCGGTGATGCAGCCGAGGATCCAGGCGAGCTGCGCGTGCTCGGGGACGTGGCTCTGGACGAACAAGGTGCAGCGCCCCGGCTCGAGGCCCGCGGCGAGGAGCTGCGCGACCGAGAGGCGCGTGCGCCGGCGCAGCTCCGCGGGGTCCTGGTCCACCGTGATGGCGTGCAGATCGACCACACAGTAGAACGCGTCGTAGTCGCGCTGCAGCGCGACCCACTGGCGCACCGCGCCGAGATAGTTGCCAAGGTGAAACGAATCAGCGGTCGGCTGGATGCCCGACAGTACGCGCGCGCGCATGGCTAAGTCACAACCAAATCAGGGACAGACCACGTTTTTGTTGCTGTTCTAAAAAAGATCTGTCCACTTGGCGCGGATCTTCTCCTGCAGCTCCCTGCTCGCCTCGGCCACCGCCGGAAACTCGGCGAGATGGTCCCACGGCCGGCAGGCGTCGATGATCGCCTTCGAGCTGAAGGGCGCGTCGTAGCGGTAGGCGACGAACATCGGGTCGTTCTTCGAGCCCATGCCGCGCTGGATGACGTCGATGTCGATCGCCGGGTCGGTGCGCGTCGCCACCGCCCACATCACTTCCTGCAGGTTCGCCGGATCGATGTCCTCGTCGACCACCACCGAGTAGCGCGACATGTAGGCACCGACGCCGCACTGGCTCAGGATGTGCCCGGCCTGGCGCGCGTGGCCGGCATAGCGCTGCTTGATCGCGACCACGTTGAACATGCGCGCCCCGCCGATCTCGTGCGCCCACACGGCGCGCACCTCGGACACGCCGGCGGCGACCAGCGCGTCGTGCAGCAGCGCCGAGCGCATCACCGCCTTCGAGTACGAGTAATCGTTCGGTGGCTTGGCGGGCGGGCTGCCGACGATGATCGGGTTTTCCCGAAAGTAAATTCTTTCGACCGTGACCGCGGGTGCGCTGCCTTCCTTGCCCGGGTAGTAGCCGTGGAATTCGCCGAACGGGCCTTCGGTACGCTCGTCGTTCGGCTCGACATGGCCCTCGAGCACGATCTCGGAGGCCGCGGGAAACGGCAACCGCGTAAGCTCGCCTTCAACGACCGCGACCGGCGCGCCCAGGATCGCGCCGATGTAGTTGTACTCGCACATGCCGAACGGTACTTCGATCCCGGAGATCAGATAGCCGAGCGGATCGGCCCCGAGCACGATCACCACCGGAAAGCGCTTGCCCGCGGCCTTGTGCTTCTCGTAGTGGATGCGCCCGTGCTTGCCCGGCACCATGTCGAGCGCGACGTGGTTGCGATCGAGCGCCTGCACGCGATAGGTGCCCACGTTGATCCAGTCCGAGTCGAGGTCGCGGGTCACCACCGAGCAGCCCGTGCCGATGTAGCGCCCGCCGTCCATCTCGTGCCAGAGCGGCGATGGGAACTTCAGCACATCGACCTCCCGGTCGACGTGCTCCAGTGCCGGGCCGGTCTTCACCGTCACGGCTGGAAACTCGGCGGCCGCCGCCTGCCACTGCGCGGGCTTGCCGCGCAATGCCTCGACCAGTCCTTTATGGGTTTTTTGAATCGGCAGCCGCAGGATCGACGACAGGCGCGCCGGGCTGCTGGTACTGCAGGTGAGCACGCGAAAGCCCTTCGGATAGCCCTTGATCTCGTCGAACAGGAGCGCCGGCGGCAGATCCTTCTTGACGTTGAGCTCGCTGATCGCGCCGAGCTCGAGGTTCCAATCGGCGCCGCGCACGTGCTTGAGCTCGCCGAGCGTCTCGACTCCTGCGAGCCAGGGGCGCAGATCGAGCGGATTAGCGGTCATTAAATCAGTTTCGCAATCACCGGGAAATATTCGGCCGTGTGCCCGGCGGCGGCGGCCTTCTCGAGCGCGGCCTTGGCGTTCTTCAGACCGGTGAGGTCGATGCGGGCGATTTTCGCGAGCTCGAGGGCGTAGCTGATGTCCTTCAGCGCGTACTCGACCGAGAAGGCCTTCTCCGGAAACTTGTTCGGCAGCATCGCCTTCACGCCGTGGTGGCGCAGCGCGAAGCTGTCGGCCGAGCCTTTCGAGAGCACCTCGAGCGCCTTCGCCGGATCGAGGCCGAGCCTGCGGATCACGGCGAGCGCCTCGGCGACCGCGAGCACGTTCTGGAACAGCACCATGTTGTTGATCAGCTTCATCGCCTGCCCCGCGCCGGGCGGTCCGCAGCGCGTGACGTCGCTCGCGAAGTACTCGAGGAGCGGCTTGACGCGCGGAAAGTGCGTCTCCTTGCAGCCCACCATCACCGAGAGCTTGCCCTCCTCGGCCGCCGCGCGCGTGCGCGCCACCGGCGCATCGAGGAAATGGATGCCGCGCGCGGCGAAGCGGCCTTCGAGATCGCGCGTCAGCCCGACCGGGATGGTGCTCAGATCGATGACATAGGTGCCGGGGCGCATGTGGATGAGCAG
The DNA here is from genome assembly GCA_005888925.1 of Betaproteobacteria bacterium. Classification (GTDB taxonomy): domain Bacteria; phylum Pseudomonadota; class Gammaproteobacteria; order Burkholderiales; family SG8-39; genus SCGC-AG-212-J23. Next base: position 2,759 of record VBCP01000441.1, read on the forward strand.
GCTCGCGCGCCCGACGCAGACCTGCTTCACCTCGACCGCGCCCGGCAGCGAGAGGAACACCATTTCGGACTTCTCGGCGACTTCGCGCACGCTCTCGGCCGGCTTCACGCCATCGGCCTTCAGCCGCTCGAGCGGCTCGGGCGCGATGTCGTAGGCGCGCACCTCCTTGCCGCTCTTCGACGCCAGGTGACGACAGATGGGCTCTCCCATGACGCCCACCCCGATGAAGCCGATCATTTTTTCTCCTTGCGGGCCCTAGACTATACCGATGCTCGAGACCGCCATCCCGGCACGCCTGGACCGGCTGCCCTGGTCGCCGTGGCATTGGCGCGTGGTGATCGCCCTCGGCGTGAGCTGGCTGCTCGACGGGCTCGAGGTGACGGTGGTCGGCTCGCTCGGCCCGGCGCTGCAGCGGCCCGATACGCTGGGACTCGGCGCCGGCGAAATCGGCTGGGCCGCTTCTGCCTATATCGGCGGCGCGGTGCTCGGCGCGCTCTTCTTCGGCCGGCTCGCCGACAGCCTCGGGCGCAAACGCATGTTCCTCGTCACCCTCGCCGTGTACCTGGTGGCGACGGTGCTCACCGCGTTCTCGTTCGACATCTGGTCGTTCGCCTTCTGCCGCGCGCTCACCGGCTTCGGCATCGGCGGCGAGTACGCGGCGATCAATTCGGCGATCGACGAGCTGATCCCGGCGCGCATGCGCGGCACCGTGGACCTCGCGATCAACGGCACGTTCTGGGTCGGCGCAGCGATGGGCGCCGGCCTGTCCATCGTGCTGTTGCAGCCGGACTGGATCGGCGCGCATTACGGCTGGCGCTTTGCGTTCCTGCTGGGCGGCGTGCTCGGCTTCGCGATACTGCTGGTGCGCCGGCACGTCCCGGAAAGCCCGCGCTGGCTGATCCGGCACGGCCGCGCCGAGGAAGCCGAGCGCGTGGTGGCTGGCATTGAGCATGAAGTCGAACGCAGCTGCGGCGCCCTGCCCGCAGTTTCCGCACGGCTGTCGATGCGCGCGCTGCCTTCCCCGGGCTGGGGCGAGATCGCGCGGCTCATGCTGACGCGCTACCGGCGCCGCGCCGTGCTGGGACTGGCGTTGATGGCGTCGCAGGCGCTCTTCTACAACGCCATTTTCTTTACCTATGCGCTGGTGCTCGCCAGGTTTTATGACGTGCCGGAGCAGAACGTCGGCTACTACATCTTCCCGTTCGCGCTGGGCAATTTCCTCGGCCCGCTGCTGCTCGGGCGGCTTTTCGACAGCGTCGGCCGTCGCAAGATGATCGGCGCCACCTATGCGATCGCCGGGCTCGGGCTGATCGGCGCCGGCTACGGCTTTTCGGTCGACGCGCTGAGCGCGCTGCAGCTCTCGCTTTGCTGGAGCGCGATCTTCTTTGTCGCCTCGGCGGCGGCGAGCTCGGCCTATCTCACCGTGAGCGAAATCTTTCCAGTCGAGATGCGCGCGATCGCCATTTCGCTGTTCTACGCGGCAGGCACGGCGCTCGGCGGCTTCGCCGGGCCGCCGCTCTACGGCGCGATCATCGAAAGCGGCAGCCGCAGCGCGCTGTTCGCCGCGTATGCGCTGGCAGGGGTGCTGATGTGCGCAGCCGCCGGCGTGGCCGCGTGGATCGGCGTCGATGCCGAGCGCAAATCGCTCGAGGAGGTCTGCCCGCCGCTCGGCTGCGATCCAGCCCGGAATTAGGCGCCGCCGCTGGTCTCGCGCTTGAGAGATCGGGCTCGGCGCTTGGCAACCGCCTGGCTGGTGGTGCGACCGCGCTCGCTGAGGCGACCTTCGCGTCGGGGGAGCGGATGGCGCACAGCGAGGCGCGCCGTGCTGCCTTTGCGGGCAGCGCCCGCCGGGCGCTTGAGTCTGCGTCGCGAT
>VBCP01000442.1 GCA_005888925.1 Betaproteobacteria bacterium
TCGTTCCGCGCCTTCCGCGGCCGCGAGCCGAGCGTCGATGCGCTGCTGCGCCACAACGGCATGATCGCCGCTTAGGTGCGGGTCGCTACCTGGAACGTCAACTCGCTCCGGGTGCGCCTCGGTCATCTGCTCGACTGGCTCGCCGACGCCCGGCCCGACATCGCCTGTCTGCAGGAAACCAAGACCGAGGACGCCAACTTCCCGGTCGCGGAGCTGCGTAACGCAGGCTACGAGTCGGTGTACTGTGGGCAGAAGTCCTATAACGGCGTCGCGATCCTCGCGCGCTCGCCGATTACCGAGGTCGCGCACGGCATTCCCGAGTTCGTCGATGATCCCAAGCGCTGCATCGCCGGAACCGTCAATGGCGTGCGCATCGTGTGCCTCTACGCGCCTAACGGCGAGGCGCCGGGCACTGAGAAGTACGCGTACAAGCTGCGTTGGTACGGCGAGCTGGCGCGCTGGCTGAAGCAGATCCAAACACCACAGCTCGCCGTGCTGGGCGACATGAACGTAGCGCCTGAAGATCGCGACGTGCACGACCCGAAACGCTGGGAAGGCAAGATCCATGTCTCGGAGCCCGAGCGGGCCGCGCTGCGCAAGGTCATCGAGGCAGGATTTACCGACGCGTTCAGGATGTTTCCCCAGCCGGAGAAGTCGTTCTCATGGTGGGACTACCGGCTCAACGCCTTCCAGCGCGGCTGGGGATTGCGCATCGACCTTGCGCTGCTTGCGCCCGCGCTCGCCAAGCGCTGCACGGGCTGCACCATTGACCTCGCGCCGCGCAAGCGCGAGCGACCCTCCGATCACGCTCCGGTCATTGCCGAGCTAGACTGAACCCATGAAACGACGCCATCTCCTCATTGCCGCTGCCGCCGGCGCTGCTCTGCCGCTCCTCGCCAGGGCGCAGACCTATCCATCGAAAGCGATCAACTGGGTCGTCGGCTTTCCGCCGGGCGGCGGCGCCGACGGCGTGACGCGCCTCGTGGCGGCCAAGGTTTCGCAGAACATCGGCCAGCCGATCGTGGTGGAGAACCGGCCCGGCGCGAGCTCGATCATCGCCGCGCAGTACGTCGCCCAGGCGCCGGCCGACGGCTACACGCTCTTCAGCTGCGAGCAGGGCTCGCTCGTCTTCAACACGGCGCTTTATTCGAAGCTGCCCTACGACCCGGCGCGCGATTTCGCGCCGGTGACCGACATGATCCGCGCGCCGCTGCTGCTGGTCGTCAACGCCGGCTTTCCGGCGAACGATCTGCACTCCTTCGTCGACTACGCGAGGAAACAGCCGGGCAAGCTCAACTTCGGCTCACCGGGCCGCGGGCTGGCGCATCACCTGGCGATGGAAGCGTTCAAGGCGCGCGCCAAGCTCGACATCGTCGACATCCAGTACAAGGGCATCGCTCCGGTGGTGCAGGATGTCGTCGCCGGACAGATTCCGATGGGCGCCATAGATACGGTGGTGGTGCTGCCGCACCTGAAGAGCGGCAAGCTGCGCGCGCTCGCCTCGTTCTCGACCAAGCGACTTGGCGTGACGCCGGAGGTGCCGTCGATGGCGGAGCTCGGCTACGACGGCCTGGACATCGCGCCGATCGTCGGCGTCGCCGTGCCGCGCGCCACGCCGCGCGAGGTCGTCGCCAAGCTCAACACGGAAGTCGTGCGCGCATTGCGCGACCCGGAAGTGAGTGCCAAGCTGACCGGCCTGGGCCTCGAGATCATCGGCGACACGCCCGAGCAGTTCGCGGCCTTTCTGCAGGCGGAGGGCAGCCGCTGGCTGCCTCTCATCCGCTCGCTCAACATCAAGCTGGACTGACGTAGCGCTTCTTCGCCTCGCGGATCATCGCGATCAGGGCCTTGGCCGGGTCGCGGCCCTCGCGCTTAGCGCGCTCCTTGGTGTCCACCCAACGCTTGAGGTCTTCGTAGCCCTGCTTGGTGTGGCGGTTCCATTCCGTGTCGAGCGGAATGGTGAGCTCGAGGCGGATGCCGTTGGGATCGTGGAAGTAGATGCTTTCGATCATGCCCTTGTGATCGACCGGTCCCAGCACCTCGACGCCGTTCTGCACCAGCCACTCGCGCCAGCGCGCGAGCTCGGCGCGGTCCTTCACCTGCAGCGCCATGTGGTCGAACACTTCGTAGGCGGGATGCGAGGGCTTCGCGCGCGGCGGCAGGTCGGCGACCTCGAAGAACGCTAAGGTCGAGCCGTCCGCCATGCGGAAAAAGATGTGGAAGTACGGGAAGTCGTCCCCGGTGGAGGGCACGTGGTCGTCGAAGATGGTGCTCGCGAGCTCCATGCCGAGGATGCGCGTATAGAAGTCTGCCGTCGCTGCTACGTCGTGCGTGACGTATGCAGCGTGGTTGAGCATGCGGGGCGTGAGCTTCATACGGTGGCGGCGATGCGGCTCTCGACGCGCGGCATCACCTCGCGCGCGAACATCGTCATCGAGCGCTCGACCAGCGCCGGATCGAGCGCGCCGAAATTGTGCATCGTGGCGACATGGCGGATGCCCATCTCGTGCAGTTCGCACATCTTGACCGCCACCGTTTCCACCGAGCCGAAGAGGCAGATGCCGTTGGCGATGATGTCCTCGTAGACGTGCTTCTTGGCATAGAGCCGGGTGTCGACGTAGAGGTCATACGCGGCCTTGGCCTGTGCCTTCGCTTCCTCGTCGGTCTTGGCGACATAGGTGTGCAGCGTGAAGACATGGTCGTCATCGTCCGCCGGCAGGCCGGCTTCGATGCGGCCCTTGCGGTACTCGGCGAGCATCGTGCCGATATCGCGGAAGTCTTTGCACGACGCGTAGGGCACGGTGAAGATGCGGTTGCGCTGCTCGCCGACGTGGTAGGCCGCCTCGCGCGCCAGCACCGCCACGTAGACCGGTGGCACGCGCCCTTCGTGCGGCAGCACGTTCAGCAAGACTTTTTCGCTCGCCGAGAACCGTCCCTTGTACGAGAGCGTCTCACCGGCCATCAGGCGCTGGACGATGTCGAGGTTCTCGTTGAAACGATCGCGCTTCTCCTTCGGCTCCTTGCCGTAGCCGACGAACTCGTGCGCGAGGTAGCCCGAGCCGACGCCGAACACCAGGCGCCCGCCGCTCATCATGTCGACCATCGAGTAGGTCTCGGCGATGCGCCGCGGGTCGTGAAAGCTGAGGATCGAGATCGCGGTACCGAGCCGGATGCGCTTGGTGCGCTGGGCCAGCGTGGCGAGCATGACCGCCGGGTCGGGCACCACGCCGTATTCGTGGAAATGGTGCTCGGCGCAGAAGAAGGTGTCGAAGCCCAGGCGCTCGGCAAGCTCGCACGAGTGGATCAGCTGCTGGTAGAGCTGCGGCACCGTGCGCGGCAGCCGGGGGTGATGGTCGTTGACCGAGAAGAGCGAGTAGCGCATGGTCGAGCCGCGGAATTACAATATGTATAACGCATCTTACTAATCGAAATCACGCCTTGCAAGCGACCCGTCAGCGCCTAGGCATCAACTCCCTCGAAGTCGGGTTGCGGCTCGCCCGAGTGCTTGGCGGGCATGGCTTGCCGCTCGCGCTGAAGGACGTCGCGGCTCGTGCGCACATGCCGCCGGCCAAGGCGCACCGGTATCTCGTCAGCCTGATCCGCGCCGGGCTCGCCGAGCAGGACCGGGAAAGCGGCCGCTATCGCCTCGGTCCGTTGGCGCTCGAGCTTGGTCTGGCCGCGCTCGGCGCCATGGACGTGCTCAAGTGCGGCGCGGAGGTGATGGCCGACTTGCGCGCGGCGATTGACGAGACGGTGCTGCTCGCGGTCTGGGGGAACAAGGGCCCGGTGGTCGCGCGCTGGGAGGAGTCGACGCGGCGATGCCGCTCGCCAACTCGGCGACCGGGCGCCTGTTCGCAGCGTATCTGCCTGGCGCCGTGAGCGCGCCGCTATTGAAAGCGGAGTTCGCGCGCATGCCCGAGGCGAAGCGCGGGTACGCCGAGCGCCTGGAAGAGATTCGCGCGCGCGGCTTGTCGCGTGTGCAGGGCGACCTGCAGCGCGGCGTCGCGTCGGTGGCGGCGCCGGTGTTCGGCCACGGCGGCGGCATCGTCGCGGTGATCGCGGCGCTGGGACCGCAAGGCGGCTTCGACGTCGCTTGGGACGGACCGATCGCGGCCGCGGTGCAGCGTGCGGCGCGCGAGCTTTCGGGACGG
>VBCP01000440.1 GCA_005888925.1 Betaproteobacteria bacterium
AAGGAGGCGATTGGGCGGCAGGGCGGCGAGATCAACACCGGCGGTCCGGCCGAGTTCGGTGCGCTGATCAAGGCCGATCTCGCCAAATGGAAGCGCGTCGTCAAGGAAGCAGACATCAAGGTCGACTGAATTGGCAATCCGCTTCGACGACATCGGCAACCGGCTGAAGGCGTTTCGCCTCGCCTCGGGCCTGTCTGCCGACCAGATCGCGAAGCGCCTCGACATTTCGCGCGCCGCGCTCTACCGCTTCGAAAAGGGCGAGCTGGCGAAGATCGAGACCCTCGACAAGCTCGCCGAGCTCCTCGGCGTCTCGGTGCCCACGCTGCTCGGTGTGGGCGTCGAGTACCTGCCCTCCGCCGTCGCATATTTCGAGCGGCTGCGCCAGCTCGAGGTGACGGCGAGCCATATCATCGTCCTGGCGGGCCCCATCTCGTACCTGCTTTCGTCCGACGCGTTTCACGACCGGCTCGCCCAGGTCCTGAGCGAAAGCATTCCCGACAAGGTGGAGAACCGCAAACGCGCACTCGCCGACGTCGAGCGCATCATGGCGATCCTGCGCGAGAGGAAGAGCCAGTACCGCGCGCGGCGCCCGGCGATCGTGAATCTGATCGCCGCCTCCGAGATCGAGCGCTTCCTCGCCAACGGGCTCGCCGGGCGGCTCGACCTGCCGGCGCGGGAGCGCCGCGAGCGTCAGCGCCACGCGCGCGCCGAGGTGGACCACTACATCGGCGCGATCGAGCAGCACCCGATCGGCGTGCAGATCGGCATCGTGCCCGACACGCTGCCGCAGACCGGCTTCCAGATCTTCCGCCAGCCCGATCGCGAGGTGCTGACGCTGAGCCCGTTTCGCCTCGGCGAGCATCCGAACGTGCGCGTGGGCGTGGCCATGCTCACCTCCGCGCCAGAGGCGCTCGCGCTGCACCACAAAGCGGCCGAAGAGATGTGGCAGCGCGCCCATAAAGGGGCGGCGGCCGCCAACCTTCTTCGCCGCATATTGCGCGGCGTCTAAAAAATGAGACAATTCTAAAAATGAACGAAACCTATGCCGCCGTCCCCGCGCTCGCCGGCCACCCCGAGGAGGGCCATTCGCCGCCGCAGTGCCCGGTCGAAGAGACCCGCTGCCCGGTGGTCGCGCACGAGTGGGTGAACGACGAGTACAAGCATCTCGTCATCAAGGCGACGCCGAAGGCGCTCGCGGCAAAGCCCGGTCAGTTCTTCCAGCTTCTGTGCCCTTCGCCCGACGCGATCGAGGTGTGGTTCCGCCGGCCGCAGAGCGTGTATCTGGTCGATCGCTCGAGCGGCCGCCTGGAATTCCTCTACAAGGTCGTCGGCCGGGGCACGCAGGGCCTCGCGACGCTCCAGCCGGGCGACATACTCGACATGGTCGGTCCGCTGGGCAAGGGCTTCACCATCGAGTGGAAGGCGAAGAACATCGTGGTGCTCGGCCGCGGCGTCGGCCTCGCCACCATGGCGCCGATCTCGCAGCTCGCCGGTGAGATGGGCGTGCGCGTCACGGCGATCCTGAGCGCGCGCAGCCCCGAGCTCGCGCTCGCCGCCGATCTCTTCGAGAGCGTCGGCACGGTGATCAAGGTGCTCGATACCGACGGCACGAGCGCGGTTGAAAACGTCGAGGCCATTCTCCTTAAGCTGATAAAGGACAAAAAAGCGGATGCCTTCTATACCTGCGGCTCCAACCGCCTGCTTCAGTTGATGAAGAGAATCGCAAGGGCGCACGGCATTCCCGGCCAGGCGGCGATGGAACAGATCATGGCCTGCGGCCTCGGACCCTGCTACATCTGCGTGCGCACCTTCGAGATCAATGGCAAGAAGGAGATGCGGCGCGTGTCGATGTTGATCTTCAGGCCGAGGATGGTATTCGACACGGTGATGGCGTTGGCGCCCGCCTTCTCCGCCGCTTCGGCCACCGCGGTGATCTCGCCCGCGTTCGGCGAGAGCTTGGCCCACAGCGGCTTCGCCGTCATCGAGCGGCAGAGCTTCACCACCTTGTAGGTCGTATCCTCGTTCAGCGCGAAGTTGCCGCCGCCCGGCTGGCGCGTCGGGCAGGAGATGTTGAGCTCGATCGCGTCCACGCCCGGCACGCTCACGTCGCGCACCATCTGCGCGAAGTCCTCGATGTTCTCGGAGG
>VBCP01000066.1 GCA_005888925.1 Betaproteobacteria bacterium
GGAAACCGGCGCCGTGCTCGGCGCGGCAGGCGGGGCGCTCCTGGGCGCCGTGGCCTACGGCACCAGCAGCCCGAAGGGCGTGCTGATCGGCGCGATCGGCGGCGGCCTCGCCGGCGGCGCGGTCGGCGCCTATATGGACGGCCAGAAGAAAGACCTGGAGAAGAACCTCGCCAGCGAGATCAAGGCCCGGCAGGCGCGCGTCGATGAGCTGCCGAACCACGTGGTTCGCGTGACGATGACCGGCGATACCGGCTTCAACACCAACTCCACGGAAATCAAGCCGGGGTTCCACAGCACGCTCAACAAGATCGCGGACGTCGTGGTGCGCTATGGCAAGACATCGCTCACCGTCGCAGGCCACACCGACGATGTCGGCTCGGCGCCATCCAACCAGGGACTCTCGGAGCGCCGCGCGAACGCGGTGGCGCAGTACCTCGAATCGAGGAGAGTACAGGCGGTGCGCCTCAACATCGTCGGCAAGGGCGAGAGCATGCCGATCTCGAGCAACGCCACCGAAGGCGGCCGGGCCGAGAATCGCCGCGTCGAGATTTACGTGCAGCCTGTAGTGGAAGGTTCCTAATGTTCGAGGGTGCGTGACCGAGAAGTCGAAGCGCGGCATCGCCCGTGGCCTGACGAACTACGGCGATCCTGCGTTCTCGCTTTATCTTCGGCGCTCGTTCGCCAAGAGCATGGGCTACTCGAGCGAGATGCTCGCGCGCCCGGTGGTGGGCATCGCGGATTCCAAGAGCGGCTTCAATAACTGCCATCGCCATTTCCCCGAGCTCATCGAGGCCGTAAAGCGCGGCGTGCTCGCGGCGGGCGGGTTGCCGATCGAGTTCCCGACGGTGTCGCTCGGCGAGGTGTTCCTCAGCCCGACCTCGATGATGTTCAGGAACCTGATGTCGATGGACGTCGAGGAGATGATCCGCGCGCAGCCGATGGACGCGGTGGTGCTGATCGGCGGCTGCGACAAGACGGTGCCGGCGCAGCTGATGGGCGCGGCCTCGGCCGATGTGCCGGCGGTGCAGCTCCTCGCGGGGCCGATGATGCCGACCTCGTTCCACGGCGAGCGCCTGGGCGCCTGCACCGATTGCCGGCGCTTCTGGGCGCTGCATCGCGCCGGAAAAGTTGATTCCCAAGAAATTGAAACCATTGAAGGCAACCTCGCCACCACCGCCGGCACCTGCGCGGTGATGGGCACCGCCTCGACCATGGCCTCGATCGCCGAGGCGCTCGGCATGGCGCTGCCCGGCAGCGCAGCGATTCCGGCAGTGCACGCCGACCGACTGCGCGCCGCCGAGGCGAGCGGTGCTCTTGCAGCAAAACTCGCTCATTCGCCGATTCGGCCGAGCCAGGTGATTACTGCGAAATCGGTGGACAACGCGATTCGCGTACTGCTCGCGATCGGCGGCTCGACCAACGCCATCATCCATCTCACCGCCATCGCCGGGCGCGCTGGGGTTTCGATCGATTTGAAAAAATTGAACGAGTTGTCGGACTCGACGCCGGTGCTGGTGGACCTCAAGCCTACCGGCCAGTACTACATGTCGGATCTCTACGCCGCGGGCGGCGTCGGCGCGGTGCTGCGCGAGCTGAAGCCGCTGCTGCATCTCGATTGCATGACCGTCGCGGGCATGACGCTGGGCGAACGACTGGAGAAGGAACCGACGTGGGTCGATCGCGCCGTTGTCAAAACCATGGGCGAGCCGCTCAGCAAACAAGGCGGCCTGGTCGCGCTTTTCGGCTCGCTTGCTCCCAACGGTGCGATCCTGAAGCGCTCGGCGGCGGACCCTAAGCTGTTTGAAAAGGAAGGACGCGCGGTGGTGTTCACTTCGCTCGATGATCTCGCCGCGCGTATCGACGATCCTGGCCTCGACGTCACCGCCGACGATTTCATGGTGCTGCAGAACGCCGGCCCGAAGTCGGGCTATGCGATGCCCGAAGCGGGCTACCTGCCGATCCCGGCGAAGCTGGCGCGCGCCGGCGTGAAGGACATGGTGCGCATCTCGGACGCGCGCATGAGCGGCACCGCGTACGGCACCATCGTGCTCCACGTCTCGCCCGAGTCCGCCGCCGGCGGGCCGCTCGCGCTGGTGCGCAACGGCGATCGCATCCGGATTTCGGTCAACAAGAGGAGCCTGGAGCTGGCGGTGCCGGAAAGTGAACTCAAAGCAAGGAAGGCCGCGTGGAAGCCGCCGGTCGGCATGCCGAGCCGCGGCTATGCCAAGCTCTATATGGAGCACGTGTTGCAGGCCGAGGGCGGCTGCGACTTCGATTTCCTGCGCAAAGCCTGAAGGCCGCCTTGGCGCTGGCGTGCGTCGCGCTGCTCGGCGGCTGCACCACTCTCGCGAGCAAGGGAGCAGTGGTTGGATGCCAGGCCGCCGATACCGGCACCACGCTGCACGCCATGGATCAGGGCGCTCGGGAACTAAATCCGGTCGTTGCGGCAGTCTTGGGAGCGGTGGGTCCTGCAGGATTCATTGCCGCCAAGCTCGGCGTAACGCTCCTTGTGCTGCACTACCATGCGGAGCTCTCGAGCGCACTGCTCGCTACGGTGAATGGCGTAACCTGCGCGGCGGCGGCGAACAACGCGGTGGTCGCAAGAAAGCTCTCCGCCAAGCCCGATTGAATTACTTTGGGTAGTCGT
>VBCP01000443.1 GCA_005888925.1 Betaproteobacteria bacterium
GTACAGCGCCATCACGAAACCGGGCGTGCAAAAGCCGCATTGCGATCCGTGGCAGTCGACCATCGCCTGCTGCGCCGGATGCAGGGTGGCGCCGCGCTTCAGCGCTTCGACCGTGATGACCTCGCGAGCGTCGAGGGCGCCGAGGAACAGAATGCAGCTGTTCGCCGGCTGGTAGGTGAGTCCGCCGCCGGCGTCGCGCTCGGCGAGCACCACGGTGCAGGCGCCGCAATCGCCTTCGGCGCAGCCTTCCTTGGTGCCGATGAGCCGCCGCGACTCGCGCAGCCAGGTGAGGAGCGTCCGGGTCGGGTCTTCGGCCGCGAGCGAGATGCGTTCGCCGTTGAGCAGGAAATCGATGGACGCTCTCATCCAGCGAGCAGGGTAGGACGAGGCCGCGCAAATTGTCAACCAGATGTAGGCGGATTGTTGACAATCCTGGCTCGACTGGCATAGCCTCGTCGCACATGCCCCGTCCCCAGGAGCGCAACGCCCGCGCCGAAGACCGCGTCTTCAACGCCATCCTCGACGCGGTGCTCGACCATCGGCTCGCGCCCGGCACGAAGCTCAAGGAGCGCGAGCTCGCCGAGATCTTCGGCGCGAGCCGCGGCGCGGTGCGCGGCGCGCTCACGCGGCTCGGCCACAGCCTGCTCGTCGAGCTGCGCCCGAACCGCGGCGCCGTCATCGCCAACCCGTCGTCCGCGGAGACGCCCGATCTTTTCGAGGCGCGGCGTGTCATCGAGTCGGCGCTGATGCAGCGCCTCGCGCGCAACATAACGGCGAAGCAGATCGCCGAGCTGCGCGCCTTCGTCGCCGAGGAACAGCGCGCCTACGACCGCGGCGACCGCAAGGCGGGGCAGCGCCTGTCGATCCGCTTTCACAAGCTCGTGTCCGAGTTTGCCGGCAACGCGGCGCTCGACCGCTTCATGGAGCACCTCATCTGCCGCACGCCGCTGCTCGCGCTTGCGCGCACCGGGCGCATCGCGTACTGCGGCGCTGCCGATCACCGCGAGGTGGTCGAGGCGCTGGCGAAGCGCGACGCCGCGGCCGCGGTGCGGCGCATGACCGAGCATCTGGCGAATGTCGAGCGCCAGCTCGTGCGCGAGGACCAGCCCGAGATGCCGCAGACCCTCGCGGCGGTGTTCAGCGCATGAGGCGCTTCACCTACCACGAGCCGGCGACGCTCGACGAGGCTGTGTCCCTGCTCGCGGCGCCCAATGCCCAGATCCTCGCCGGCGGCACCGACCTCCTGGTCGAGCTGAAGGAGCAGCTGCGCCGCGCCGATTGCGTCGTCAACATCAAGAAGATCCCGGGTATCGCCGGCCTCGCCTACGATGACAAGGCCGGGCTGCGCATCGGCGCGCTCGCCACGGCACGCGAGGTCGAGGTTTCGCCGCTGGTGCTCGACAAGTACCGCTCGCTCGCGCAGTCGGTGCGTGAGCTCGGCTCGATCCAGGTGCGCCACCGCGCGACGATCATCGGCAACGTCTGCCGCGCCTCGCCTTCGGCGGACACGATTCCGCCGCTGATCGCCGACGGCGCGAGCCTCCGCATCTGCGGCGCCGGCGGCGAGCGCACGCTCAAGGTGGAGGATTTCTTCCTCGGGCCGGGCAGGACCGTGCTCAAGCCCGGCGACGTGGTCACCGAGATCGTCGTGCCGCCGCCGCCCCCGGGCACCCGCAAGATCTACATCAAGCACGGGCGGCGCAAGGCGATGGAGCTCGCGACCGTCGGCGTTGCGGTCACGCACGTTCCCGGCGCGGAGACACGCATCGTCCTTGGCGCCGTGGCGCCGACGCCGCTCCGCGCCCGGCACGCAGAAGACCTGCTGCGCGGCAAGCGCCTGACCGATGAGCTGATCGCCAAGGCCGCCCAGGCAGCCGTCGCCGAATCGCGCCCGATCAGCAACGTGCGCGCGAGCGCCGAATATCGGCGCGAGATGGTCGGTGTGCTGACTCGCCGCGCGCTCGAGCAGCTGAGATGACGACCATCGCGCTGACCATCAATGGCGAAGCGCGCGAGCTCGCGGTCGAGCCCTACCGCAGCCTGCTCGACGTGCTGCGCAACGAAGCCGGCCTCACCGGGACCAAGAAAGGCTGCGACGTCGGCGACTGCGGCGCGTGCACCGTTCTCGTCGACGGCAAGCCGGTCAACTCCTGCCTGATGCTCGGCGTCGAAGCCGACGGCAGCGAGGTGCTGACGATCGAAGGGCTGCAGCCCGCCCCGAATCGCCTGCATCCGCTGCAAGAGGCGTTCATCCGGCTTGGCGGCGCGCAATGCGGCTTCTGCACGCCGGGAATGATCATGATGGCGGCGGCACTGCTCGCCGAGAATCCTTCGCCGAGCGAAGAGGAGATCCGCTTTGGCATCGCGGGCAACATCTGCCGCTGCACCGGCTACACCAAGATCGTCGAAGCGATCCAGGCCGCGGGGAAGGAGCTCGCGTGAGCGACGTCGTCGGCACAGCGGTCCGCCGTCCCGACGTGCCGGGCAAGGTGACAGGCAGCGCGCGCTATGCCGGCGACGTAAACCTTCCCGGCATGCTGCACGCGAAGATCAAGCGCAGCACGGTGGCGCATGCGCATATCCGCCGTATTGATTTTTCCAGGGCCTTGAAACTCGCTGGCGTCAAGGCAGTGCTCACGCACCAGAACGTGCCGCGCGTGCTGCACTACGGCTCGCCGCATCCGCGCTCGGCGTCGCTCGCCTGCGACCAGTACATCCTCGACAGCAAGGTGCGCTACTGGGGCGAAGGCGTCGCCGCCGTCGCCGCGACGAGCGAGGAGATCGCCGAGGAAGCGCTCGAGCTCATCGAGGTCGAGTACGAGGAGCTGCCCGCCGCGCTGACCGTCGAGCAGGCGCTGGCGCCTGGCGCGCCGCAGATCCATGCTCGCGCCGACAACCTGCTCGTGGATCCAGTCGTCGTGAAGCGCGGCGATGTGGTGCGTGGCTTCGCCGAAGCCGATGTCGTCATCGAAGGCACGTACCAGATGGGCCGGCCGACGCCGGCCTATATGGAGCCGAACGTCTGCGTGTGCCAGTGGGACGACGAAGGCAAGCTCACCATCTGGATTTCCACGCAGACGCCTTTCATGGTGCGCGGCATCCTCGCCGAGGTGCTCGGGCTGCCGCATTCCAAGGTCAAGGTGCTGGTCGACCACATGGGCGGCGGCTTCGGCGCGAAGCAGGATCTTTTCCAGACCGAGTTCCTGTGCGCGCTGCTCGCGCGCGAGACGCGGCGGCCGGTGCGCCTTGAATACACGCGCAAGGAGACTTTCCTCGGCGGCCGCTCGCGCCACCCGGCGACCGTCTGGCTCAAGCAGGGCTTCCGCAAGGACGGCACCATCACCGCGCGGCAGGCGCTCGTCACGATGAACTCGGGCGCCTACGGCTCGCACGGCCCCGGCGTCACTGCCGTCGGCACGACCGCGCTCACCTCGCTTTACCGCTGCGAGAACGTGTTGCTCGAAGGGCGCTGCGTCTATACGAATACGCCGATTGCCGGCGCCTACCGCGGCTACGGAGTGGTGCAGACCTATTACGCGCTCGACATCCAGATGGACGAGGCGGCGCATCAACTCGGCATGGATCCGGCGGCGCTCAAGTTGAAAAATGCGGTGCGCGAAGGCGATCTTTCGCCATCGGGCCATCCGATCGTCGGGCACGGGCTCGAGGACTGCATCCGGCGCGGCATGCAGGAGACGCACTGGCCGCCGCCGAAGGCTGACGGAGCTGGTGCATTGAAGCGAGGCTGGGGCACGGGCTGCGAGATGCACGGCTCGAGCGCCTATCCCGGCATCAAGGAGCAGGGCAATGCGAGCGTGCGCATGAACGAGGACGGCACCGTGCAGCTCTTCACCGGCGCGACGGGACTCGGCACCGGCGCGCACACTGCGCTCGCGCAGGTCGTCGCCGAGGAGCTCGGTGTGCGCTTCGAAGATGTGTCCGTGGTGCACGGTGACACCGATGTAGTGCCGTGGGACATCGGCGCGTTTGCGAGCCACACGACATTCATGGGCGGCCGCGCGGCGCAGATGGCCGCCGCGGAGGTCAAACGGCAGTTGCTCGAACGGGCGGCAGCCGAGCTGGAGGTTGCCGCCGACGATCTGCAAGTACAGGCGGGCGTGAAGCGCGCAGCTCATTGCCTCGGCGACCTACAGCCCGACCAAGTCGTATTCCTTCGCGGCGCACTTCGTCGAGGTCCAGGTCGACACGCAGACCGGGCAGATCGACGTGCTGCAGGTGATCCCGGTGCACGAGCTCGGAAAGGTGATCCACCCGGTGGCGGCCGCCGGGCAGATCGAGGGCGGCATCCAGCAGGGCATCGGCCACACGCTGACCGAGGACTATGTGATCGACGAGAAGACCGGCCGCTCGCTCAACGCCGGCTTCGTCGATTACAA
>VBCP01000444.1 GCA_005888925.1 Betaproteobacteria bacterium
CGTTCGTCGGGCGCTTCCGCGGCGGCCTCGCTCACGTCAACGTCGTGCAGAGCATCATCTTCGCGGGAATGTCGGGCTCGGCCCTGGCGGACGCCGCGAGCTCGGGCAAGCTGATGCAGAAAATGATGACGCAGGACGGCAAATACACGGCGAGCTTTGCCGCCGCCCTGACCGCCGTGTCCTCGGTCATCGGGCCCATCATCCCCCCTTCGATCCCGATGGTGATCTACGCCCTGGTCTCGGACACGTCCATCGGCTACCTGTTCCTCGGCGGCGTGATCCCGGGCCTGCTCCTCGGCATCGTGCAGATGGCCTATATCTCGTTCGTCGCCAAGCGACGCAATTTCCCGGTCGAGAAGGCCGTCCTGCTGCGCGACATCCCGCGCATCACCTGGGAGGCCTTCCCCGCGCTGATGATGCCGGTGATCCTTTTCGGCTGCCTTTACAGCGGCATCACCACGCCCACGGAAGCCGCCGCGCTCGCCGCCCTCTACGCACTGCTGGTTTCCGCATTCCTTTATCGCGCCGTCACCTGGCGCAGCGTCTACGACTCGCTGCTGACCAGCGCGCGCGTCACGATATCGATCGGCATCCTGATCGCCGCCGCGATGGTCTTCAACTACGTCATTACCGTCGAGAACATTCCAAAGTCGCTCGCCGTCATGATGCAGGGGTACGAGCTGTCGCCGTTCACCTTCCTCCTGCTTGCGAACGTCATTCTCCTGGTTCTCGGCTGCTTCCTCGAGGGAACCACGATTCTGCTGATCATTGTTCCAGTTCTCCTCCCCACCGCGAAGGCGCTGGGCATCGACCCGGTGCATTTCGGGGTGGTCGCGGTCGTCAACATCATGATCGGCCTGGTGACCCCGCCCTACGGCCTGCTGCTTTTCATGATGGTCAAGATCGCGGAAGTGTCGCTCAAGGATCTTGTGCGGGAGCTGATGCCGTTTCTCGGCGCCATGATCGCTGCGCTTGCGCTGATTACGTTCATCCCGTCGCTCGTGCTCTTTCTGCCCCGGCTCTTGGGCTACCAGGGCTGAAGCCGGCATGTTGGGCCAGGCGGCAATCGCCATGTGGTGGGACATCGCACCGGAGGTGAAATCCGAGTGGGAGGATTGGCATTCCCGCGAGCACATGCCCGAGCGCCTCGCCATCCCGGGGTTCCTGCGCGGCACGCGCTGGATCGCGCTTTCGGCCGAGCCGTTCTATTTCGTGCTCTATGAGACGGCCGAGCTCTCGACGATCAGCAGCGGGCCTTATCTCGAGCGCCTGAACAACCCCACGCCGTGGTCGCGCAAGATGATGCCGCACCACCGCAACATGGTGCGCAGCCTTTGCCTGGTGCGCGCGAGCTACGGCGCCGGCTTGCCGCACGCCATGGCGACGCTCCGGTTTTCGCCGGCCAACGGGATCCCGGAGCTGCCGCGGCGCAAGGGCGTCACCGGAGCGCATCTTCTGCAATCACACCCGATGCCCGCCGCGCCGACGGCGGAACAGCGGATCCGCGGCGGCGACGCCACCGCCGACGGGGTGCTGCTCGTCGGCGGCTATGACGCGCAAGCCGTGGGGCACGCCGCCGCGGAGCTCGCGCTTCCCGGCGCAAAGCTCGGCCTCTATCGCCTTTCCTTTTCGCTGAGCCGGTCGTGAAGAAGCTTCTGCTCGGCCTGATCGGCGCGGGCATCCAGCGCTCGCGCTCGCCTGCGCTGCTCGAGGCCGAGGCCGAGGCGCACGGCTTGCGTTGCCTCTACAAGCTGATCGACCTCGACGAGCTGCGCATGGACGTCGACGCCTTGCCTGAGCTCGTCTCGGCGGCGAAGCTCACGGGCTTCGATGGGCTGAACATCACCTTTCCGTGCAAGCTGGCGGTGATGCCGCTGCTGGACGAGGTCTCCGAGGAGGCGCGCGTCATCGGCGCGGTGAACGTGGTGGTGCGCGAGGGCCAGCGCCTCGTCGGACATAACACGGACGGCATCGGCTGGAGCTGGGGCTTCCGGCGGGCATTGCCGGAGGCACGGCTCGCACGCGTCGTGCTCCTCGGCGCCGGCGGCGCGGGCTCGGCGATCGCCGACGCCGTGCTGCGTCTCGGCGCCAAAACTCTGGTCGTAGTCGACGTCGTGTCCTCGCGTGCCGCCGAGCTGGCCGAGAACTTGAACCAGGTCCACGGCGCCGGACGCGCCAGCGCGGCAGGCGATATCGCCTCGGCGCTCGAGGGCGCCGATGGCCTGATCCAGGCGACGCCGGTCGGCATGGAGAAGCAGCCCGGCATGCCGCTCCCCGCAAGGCTGCTGCGGCGCGAGCTCTGGGTATCGGAGGTCGTGTACGTACCGCTCGAGACCGAGTTGCTCAAGGCGGCGCGGCGCGCCGGCTGTGCCACCATGGACGGCGGCCACATGAACGTCGGACAGGCGGTCAGGAACTTCAAGCTGTTTACCGGCCTCGACGCGGACGTGGCACGGATGGACGCGCATTTTCGCCGCCTCGGCGGATGAGCCCGCGCCCGATCGGCCTTGCCGCGCTGACGGTCCTCGAGCTGCCGCACCACGAGCAGGTGGGCGTCGCCGCGCAGGCCGGCTACGACTGCGTCGGATTGCGCCTCGTGCCCGTTGCCGGGCAGCGCTACGAATATCCGCTCGACCTGCCCGAGGTGGAGCGCCGGCTCGCCGATACCGGGCTGCGCGTATTCGACGTCGAGGTGTTCCGGCTCGAGCCCGAGACGCGCGTCGGCGATTGGCAAGCGGTGCTCGAGCTCTCGGCACGACTGAAGGCGACGCAGCTTTTGGTGCATGGCGCCGACCCGGATGAAGCACGCCTCACCGACAGCTTCGGCCGGCTGTGCGATCTCGCGGGCCGCTACGGCCTCGCCGCCAATCTGGAGCCGATGCCCTGGGTGGACGTGTCGAGCGTCGCAAAGGCGCTGCGTATCCTGCGCGGCGCGTCTCGCGCAAACGGCGGGTTGCTGGTGGACGCCATCCATTTCTTTCGCGCGGGCGACAGCCTGAGCGCACTGGCGGAAGCGCCGAGGGAATATCTGCGCTACGCGCAGTTCTGCGATGCGCGCGCCGAGCGTCCATCCGACACGCAGGAGATCATCCGCCAGGCCCGCTCCGACCGCCTGTTCCCCGGCGACGGCGGGCTCGATCTCGTCGGCCTGCTGCGCACGCTGCCGGCCGCACTGCCGCTGTCGCTCGAGGTGCCGTATGGCAAGCCGATGCCGGCGCTCGAGCGCGCCAAGCGCGCCCTCGAGGCAACGCGTCGAGTCCTCGCTCAAGCCGCGCCTGATTCCTAGAGAATCGGGGTCAGACCCCGATTTCTGGAGGCGCAATGCGCGAAGACCAAGAAACCGAGCTGCGCGACACCCGCCTGCGGCGGATGAAATGGCGAGCGAACGGCCTGCTCGCCCTCGCCGGTGTGCTCTACGTCGCCGCTCAGGCGCTGGAAGCGCAGCAACCGTGGCTCCGTTGGATGAGCGTCATCGCCGAGGCAGCCATGGTCGGCGCAATCGCCGACTGGTTCGCGGTGACGGCGCTGTTCCACCATCCGTTCGGCCTGCGCTTCATTCCGCATACGGCGATCATCCCGCGCAACAAGGAGCGCATCGCCACCGGGCTGTCGCTCTTCATCCAGACGAACTTTCTTACCAGTGCGGCGGTGGTGCAGCGCATCCGCGAGTTCCGTCCGGCACGCACGCTTTACGGCTGGCTGCTCAAGGCCGAGAACGCCGAGGCGGTGGCAACCTATGTGGCGCGCCTCACGGCGTATGGACTGAAGGCGCTCGACGACGAGCGGGTGCGCAACTACCTGCAGCAGACGATCGCGCGGCGGCTGCAGAGCGCCGACGTCGCCGGCGCCGCGGCGCAGGTGCTCGATCTCCTGACCGAGAACAAACGCCACCATGAGCTGCTCGACGGCGCGCTGCGCGCGCTCGACGACGTGCTCGCGCGCCCCGATTCGCAGGCCTACATCGCCGCCGAGGTGGCGAAGAGCGCGCCGCTCCTCAAGTGGCTCTCCGACTGGCTGCAGCTCAAGCTCGACGACCGCGCCGCGCTCAAGATCGTCGAGGTGGCGGTGAAGAAGATCTCCGAGGTGCGCCACAGCCAGGACCACGAGCTGCGCAAGCGCTTCGACGCTTTTGTTGCTGATTTCGTAAAAAAGCTAAAGACCGATGACGCACTGCGCGACAAGGTGCATCGCCTGCGCGACGAAGCGCTCGAGAGCCCGGCGCTCGCGCGCTACGTCGGCAGCCTGTGGAGCGAGTTCCGCGAGTGGCTCGCGGCCGAGCACGACCGGCGGCCGGCATCGCTGCACCAGCGCCTCACCGCGATGCTCGAGTCGCTCGGCCGCACGCTGCGCGCCGACCGCGAGATCCAGGAGTGGATCGACGAGCAGATCCTGCGGGCGGCGCCGGCGCTGGTCGAAGAGTACCGCGCGAAGATCGGCCGCTTCATCGAGGACCAGATCATGGGCTGGCAGGAGCAGAAGCTCGTCGCGGAGCTCGAGCGCCACATCGGCCCGGACCTGCAGTACATCCGCATCAACGGCACGCTGGTCGACGGTCTCGCCGGGCTGATCATCGCCGCGCTGACCCAGTTCGTTCGATAGAGCGGCACGCAACTTGCGGCAGACTGCACTCCAACTCGAACCGGAGTTCGCCATGGCAGTTTTTACAGAGCGACGCGTGGCCGACAACCGCGCCCTGGTCCCGCCGACCGGAGACCGGCGGCGCGAGGCGCAGAGCTTCGCCGAAAGGATCGACGCCACTGTGGAAGAAGCGTACTGGCGCGAGACCTACCTGCGCGAGCCGTATTACGAGCGCGGCTACACGTTTGACGACTATTACCCGGCGTACCGCACCGGCTGGGAAGGGCGCGTGCGCTACCAGGGCCGTACCTACGAGCAGTGCGAGCGCGACCTGCAGCGCGACTACCAGCGCAACCGCGGCGTCTCGCGGCTCGAGTGGAGCCGCAACCGCCACGCCGTGCGCGCGGCGTGGGAGCGCTTCGAGCACACCGATCCCTTCGAGCGCAGCCAGTAGCTAGCTAGGTTTTCAGGAACAGAGTAACGAGGGGCTCGCCGCCGCGCTGCGCGCTCCAGTGGCCGTGCAGCGCGGCATCGAAGCTCGCACCCTCCGGCAGCAGGTCCGCGGCGTAGAAGTGCTCGCCCGGCTTGAACACGCGGCTCGCGCCGTCGCGCAGGCCGATCTCCATCTCGCCGCGCAGGATGAACACCCATTGCGCGCTCGGCGTGCAGTGCCACTGGCTGCGGAACCCGACCGGGCTGTGGCGCAGCTGGTAGCCCGAGGACGGGGAAATCTTCGACAGCATGGCCTGTGGATTTCCTTCCGTGAGCGCGACGTCCTCGTCCCTAAACTTCGCTCGACCGTCGCGATCGGTGAACAGCACTACTTTCGTAAATGTCATCATAAAAAATCAGAACCCCCGCTCGCAAGCTCGCTTTCCCCCTTGACAGGGGGGCGGCAGAAAAG
>VBCP01000445.1 GCA_005888925.1 Betaproteobacteria bacterium
ATCGACGAGGTGATCGTGCATCTCACCGCCGGCATGCCGCAGAGCTATCCGGCGATGTTCGACGACGTGATGCTGCGCTTCGGCGAGTTCACGTTGCGCGGCGACCTGCTGCTGGTGTTCGGCATCTCGGTGCTCGCCATGATCGGGCTGCTTGCCCTGCTCTATCGCTCGCGCCTCGGCCTCGCGACGCGCGCCGTGGCGCAGCAGCCGACTGCGGCGCAGCTCTGCGGCATCCGGGTGACGCGCGTGAACGCGCTCACATTCGTCATCACCGGGCTCCTCGGCGGGCTGGCGGGCGCGTTGATCGGCGCTTCGGTCGGTGCGCTATCCCCGCTGCTCACCACGCCGCTCACCGTCAAAGGGCTGATCGTGACGGTGATCGGCGGACTGGGCAGCATTCCAGGCGCCATAGTGGCGGGGCTGCTGGTCGGCGGCTTCGAGAACCTGTTCCAGCAGTTTCGGGGTGTCACCGAGCGCGACATGTACGTGATGCTGCTGCTGTTCGCGTTCCTGGTATTTCGGCCGGGCGGCTTGTTCCCGGCAAAAAGTTGATGGATTTCTATTTCGGACTCGCGCAGACGGTCGGGATTCATACGCTTCTCGGCCTGTCGGCCTACATCGTGCTGCTTACCGGGCAGGTGAGCCTGGCGCAGGCGGCGTTTTTCGCCATCGGCGCCTATGCGGCTGGCATGCTCACCGTGCTCGCAGGCTGGCACGTAGTGCCGGCGCTTGGCGCCGGCAGCCTGCTTGGCGCCGTAACGGCCTGCGCGGTGGGGTTTCCCGCGCTACGCGTCAAGGGGCTCATGCTGGTGGTCGCCACGCTGGCCTTCGGCGAGGGCGTGCGCCTGTTCTTCTTCAACTTCGACTACCAGGTGGCGAAAGGCGGGATTCGGGTCGGCCCGCTCGGCGGCGAGGGTTTTCGCCAGATCCGCTTTTTTCCCGAGCACGGCTGGACCACCGCCGAGGTGATGCTGTTCATCTGGGTGTTCGTGATCGGGGTGATGGCGCTGCTCTGGTGGCTCGACCGCTCGCGCTATGGCGCCGTGCTGCGCTCGGTCGGCGAGGACGAGGTCGCCGCGCAGTCGGTGGGTATCAATTTGACTGCGGTCAAGGTAAGCGCCATGACAGTCGGCGGTGCGATCGCCGGTGTAGGCGGCGGGCTCTATGCCCATTACACGACGCATATCGAGCACGCCAACTTCAATGTGCTGCTCGCCACGTTCGCAATCGCCTACCCCATCGTCGGCGGCTTGCGAACTGTCTTCGGCACGCTCGCGGCGGTGATCTTCGTTCAGGCATTCCTCGTCGAAGGCCTGCGATTCCTCGGCGATTGGCGCAACCTCCTGTTCGGCGCGCTCATCATCCTGGCGATGAACCTGCGGCCGCACGGCTTATTCGGGAGGCACGGTGCTTGAGCTGAAAGCCGTATCGCGCCATTTCGGCGGCGTGCGCGCGGTCGACGGGCTCGACCTCACGGTGAACGAAGGCGAGATCGTCGGCCTGATCGGCCCCAACGGCTCGGGCAAGAGCACCACCGTCAACCTGATCGCCGGACTGTTCCCCTTGACCGCGGGCGAAATCGTGTTCAGGAAGCAGCCGCTGAGGGATGTTCCGGTACACGGCAGGCTGAAGCTCGGCATCGCGCGTACTTTCCAGAGCATCCGGCTCTTTGGACAGCTCAGCGTCTGGCAGAACCTGTGGGTGGCGCAGAACTCGCCCGAGGACCGCTCGCGCCGCGGCTTCTTTGCGCGCTGGCTCGGGGGGCAGACGCAGGTGCGCGAGGAGATCGCGCAGCTGCTCGAGTTTTCGGCCCTGGGCCACAAGCAGAACGAGCTCGCGGCCAACCTGTCCTTCGGGGAGCAGCGCAGGCTGGAACTCGCGCGCGCTCTCGCTGCGAGGCCGAAGCTCCTGCTGCTCGACGAGCCCGCGGCCGGGATGAACGCCGAGGAGATCGGCCAGCTGAGACAGAGGATCGTCGATTTGCGCGCGAAAGGGATCACGGTCGTGCTCATCGAGCACGTGATGGAGCTGGTGATGGGCGTCACCGACCGCATCGCGGTGCTCAACTTCGGCCAGAAGATCGCCGAGGGCACTCCGGCGCAGGTGCAGAGCGATCCCGCAGTCAAGAAAGCTTATCTGGGCGGATCGTGAAATGCTGAGAGTGGTTGATCTGGTCACTGCGTACGGAAAAATCGAAGCCCTGAAGGGCCTGTCGCTGGAAGTTCGCGAAGGCTCCATCACCTGCGTGCTCGGCCCGAACGGCGCCGGCAAGACCACGCTCATGCTGACCATCGCCGGAGTGCTAAGGCCGAGGCAGGGAGCCATCGAGTTCCGCGGCGAGCCGATCGCCGCCTTGTCGCCCCATGCGATCGTCGCGCGGGGGGTCGCGCTGGTGCCCGAGAACCGCCTGGTGTTCGCGCACATGAGCGTGCTGGAAAACCTGCACGCCGGCGCCTACCAGCGCAAAGACCCCTATGAAAACGATCTGGAGAAGATCCTTGCCCGCTTCCCGCGTCTAAAGGAACGTGCGTCGCAGGACGCCGGAACGCTTTCCGGCGGCGAGCAGCAGATGCTCGCGGTCGCACGCGCGCTGATGTCGCGCCCGAGGCTGCTGCTGATGGACGAGCCTTCGCTCGGGCTGGCGCCCCTCGTGGTGGAGGAAATCTTCCGCATCATCGCCGAGCTGCACCGCGATGGCACCAGCATCCTTCTGGTGGAGCAGAACGCGCACATGGCGCTCAAGGTGGCGCAGCACTTCTACCTCATCGAGCAGGGCCGCGTGACGTTCAGCGGCAGCCCCGGCTCGCTCGCCGAGGACGAGCTGATCCGCCGCGCCTATCTCGGTTCGGCCAGGGCTTGATCGATTTTCTCCAGAACACGCTCGACGGGCTGGCGCTCGGCTCCTCCTATGCGCTGCTCGCGCTCGGCTTCACGCTGATCTTCGGCGTGCTGAGGCGCGCCAACCTGGCCTACGGGCCGGCGATCATGCTCGGCTGCTATTGCGCGACCTGGGCGTATCTGAAAACAGGGATCGGTCTTCTTTTCCTGGCACTGATCGCGGTGGCCGGCTCAACGCTTGCCGGCGTTTACGTGGAGCGGCTGTGCTTCGCCCCGCATCGAAAAGGCGCCGCCGCGGCCGCGATGGTGGCGAGCTTCGCGCTGTGGATGCAGTTCGAGGAGCTGGCGACGCTCGCCTTGCCGCGTCATCTCTATGCCTTTCCGGCCCTTTACGCAGGCGGCCCGTTAAGCCTCGGCAGGCTCACGTTGCGCGTCGAGTCTCTGGTCATGCTCGTTGCGGCGATCCTGGTCTGCGCGGCCCTGTGGAGAATTCTTTACCGCTCGCGCTTCGGCACCGCGGTGCGCGCGGTGATCGACAGCCCGGCCGCCGCCGAGCTGTCCGGCATCAGCGTGTCGGCCGTCTCGCTGCAGGTCTTCGCCCTCGCCTCCGCGATCGGCGGGCTGGCGGGCTTTCTCATCGTCTCCGGTAACGAGCAGGTCACGCCGATGCTCGGCATGTGGTCGACGCTGAAAGGCATGCTGGCGATGATGCTCGGCGGGCTCGGCTCCCTGCCCGGCGCGATCGCCGGCGGGGTCGCGCTCGGCCTGCGCGAGGCGCACAGCCAGTGGTACCTCGGTCCGCAGCTGCGCGACTTCATCGCCTACCTGCTGCTCTTCGTCCTCCTTGCCGTGCGCCCGCCATGGATGAATACGCGATCGGCGTACTGACCAACATCGGCCTGTTTTCGTTCGTTGCGCTCTCGGCCTGGCTGCTGCTCGTCGCCGGCGAGCTTTCCTTCGGCCAGCAGGCATTCTTCGGCGTCGGTGCCTACGCCGCGGGCATCGGCACCGCGATGCTGGGCTGGCCGCTGCCGCTTGCCGCGCTGGCGGCGATGGCGCTGGGGGCCGCCGCCGCCGCCCTGGTGGGCCTGCCGACGCTGCGCCTGCGCGGGCTGTATTTCACGATGGCGACGCTTGCCGCCGCGGAGATGCTGCGCATCCTGTTCGAGCTGTTCCATTGGCAGATCGCGCTCGGCGATGAGAGGATCGGCCCCGACGGCACGCAGGGCTTCCGCGGCATCCGCTGGATGCTGGAGCGCGGCATCGAGCCGCTGGACTTTCTGGCGATGGTGTGGATTCTTCTCATCGGCGTGATGGTCATTTTTCTGCGCGTTGAAAACTCGAGGCTGGGAGCGACTCTCCGCGCGCTCGGCCATGACCCGGAGCTCGCTCGCTCGGCGGGAATCGACGTCGATCGCCTGAAGCTCGGCGTGGTGGCGGCCGGCGGCGCGCTCGCCGCGCTGGGCGGCGCGCTGTTCGCGCACCACAACACGTACATCGAGCCGCGCAACTTCGACATCATGCTCGGCGTGCACAGCCTCGCTTATGGCCTGATCGGCGGACTCGGCACGGCGTTCGGGCCGCTGCTCGGGGTGGTGCTCGACATCGGCGTGCTCGAGGCAACGCGCTCCCTGCAGGGATACCGCATGATCGTGTTCGGCGGCCTGGTGGCGGTGCTCCTCGTGTTCAGGCCGCGCGGGCTGCTCGACGAGCGGGTGGTACATTGGATAAGGTCGCGGGCATGAGATTTTTGTTACTCATCTGCGTTTTTCTCACCACGTCTGCCGCGGCCCAGCGTGTAGATGCCAATCTGGATTGCAAATACACTGGAAAAGACTTCATCTACGACTGCGTCATCCGTCTGAGCCGCGGCGGCGAGCCGCTGTCGGGCGCGCAGCTCAGCGTCGGCGCCGACATGCCGTCCATGCCGATGGCGCACAGCATCAAGCCGGTGAAAGCCCGGTCCGGGAAGAAGCCGGGAGAATACGCAGCGCGGCTCGACCTCGAGATGCCCGGAGAATGGACGGTGAAGTTGCGGCTCGCCGGCCCCGTGCGCGACCTGCTGATCGTGCACTACAACTTCACAGAATCCGGCACTGCTCCTCGAAAGTAAGGCGCGGGTTGCGCGGGAACAGCTTGGACGCGTCGCCGTAGCCCAGGTTGATGAGGAAGTTCGACTTCCAGCGGCCGTCGGGAAAAAACGCCGCGTCCACCATCGCATTGTCGAAGCCGGACATCGGCCCGCAGTCGAGGCCGACCGCGCGCGCCGCGATGATGAAGTAGGCGCCCTGCAGCGTGCCGTTGCGGAAGGCGGTGATTTCGGCGAGCGCCTTCTTGTCCTCGCCGCGGAACCAGTCGATGGCGGCGGGGTTGTGGAACATGCGCGGCAGGTGCTCGTAGAACCGCGTGTCGTAGGCGACGATCGCGGTCAGCGGCGCCTGCATCGTTTTGTCGCGGTTGGTTTCGCTGAGCGCCGGCCGCAGCTTTTCCTTGGCTTGCCTCGAGCGCACGAAAACGAACCGC
>VBCP01000447.1:0-914 GCA_005888925.1 Betaproteobacteria bacterium
CGGCCGGTGGAGTTCCTGTACCAGGACACGGCGGGCGATCCCGCCGCCGCCGTGCGCAAGTCCCAGGAGCTGGTCGAGCGCGACGGCTGCCGCATCCTCACCGGCGTCATCGTGTCCTCCGAGGCGGCGGCGATGCTGCCGAAGCTGGAGGAATGGAACGCGGTGTTCATCTCGCACGGCAACGGCGACGGCCGCCTCACCGCCGAGCTCTACGTGCCGCGCTTTTTCCGCGCCAATACGTCCGCGCCGATGGGAGCGCGTGCGCTCGCGCTTTACCTCAGGGACACGCCGCAGCAGAAGTTCATGGCGATCGCCTCGGATGCCGCCTGGGGCCGCTCGAGCAACAAGGCCTTCGAGGAGCAGATCAAGAAGGTGGGCAAAAACCTGGTCGACCAGGTGTTCGCGCCGGTGGCGAACAAGGACTATTCGCCCTACATCACCAAGATCATGCAGTCGGGCGCCGAGGGCTGCTATGTCGCGCTGCAGGGCGACGAGGCGCGCGCTTTCTATTCGCAGGCGCAGCAGTACAAGCTGCCCCAGCGCGTGCAGTTCTACACCGAGATCGTGGCGCAGGCCGACATCAAGGTGCTCGGCAAGGACGCGATCGGCCTGATGGGCTCGTCGCGCTACCCGATCACCTACGACATCCCCGAGAACAAAGCCTTCCTCGACGCGTTCAAGAAGGAATACGGCGCCGAGCTGCCCGACTGGACCGACGGCGAGATGTACCAGGCGCTGATGGTGCTGTTCGCGGGGATCGAGAAGGCGAAGTCCGACGAGCCGATGAAGATCGTCGCAGCGATGGAGGACCTCGAGGTTAAGAGCGTCAAGGGCCCGATCAAGATGCGCAAGTGCGACCACCAGGGCGAGAACCAGGGCTTCGTGGTCAAGGTGGCCCAGAACAAGAATTTCTC
>VBCP01000447.1:945-1888 GCA_005888925.1 Betaproteobacteria bacterium
GCGCGCTGTCGCAGGCGGCGATCCTTTTTTTCGTCGCCTGCGGCCTGACGCTCATCTTCGGCATCATGCGCGTGGTCAACTTCGCGCACGGCGTGATCTTCATGCTCGGCGCGTACGTCGGGTTTTCCGCTTCCAAACTGACCGGTAGCTTTACGGCGGCGCTCATCGTCGCACCCATCGTCGTGGGCATCGCCGGGATCGCCTTCGAGCGGCTGCTGCTGCGCCATATCTATGGCCGGCGCGAAGGGGGCAGCGATCTGCTGCTCACCTTCGGCCTTGCCGTGGTGCTCTCCGAGCTCATCCGGCTCGCGTGGGGCGCGCAGCCGCTCAGCCTCGCCGCCCCCGAGCCGCTGCTCGGCGCGCTCTTCATCCTCGGACAGCCGTTTCCCGTCTACCGCGTGTTCCTCATCGCGCTCGGCGTCGTGGCCGGCATCGGGGTGTGGCAGTTCCTCGAGCGCACGCGCGCGGGCCTCTTGATCCGCGCGGTATCGCAGAACCCGGAGATGGTGCATGCGCTCGGCGTCGACGTCGGCCTGGTCAGGAGCGGCGTGTTCGGCCTGGGCTGCGCCATGGCCGCGCTCGGCGGCGTGCTGGCGGCACCGCTGCTCACCGCGTTCCTCGGCATGGGCACCAACATCGTGATCGACGCCTTCGTCATCGTGATCATCGGCGGCATGGGCTCGTTCCTCGGCTCGGTGATCGGCAGCGTGCTGGTGGCTTTCGTGCAGATCATCGGCACCTACTACTTCGCCGAGCTCGCGCTGGCGTTCATGTATCTGCTCATGCTCGCCGTGCTCATCGTGCGGCCGGGCGGATTGCTCGGCAAAGAAGAATGATCCGTTTTGGAATTGTCGTCCTGCTGGGGATCGCGCTGCCCTTCATGGTGCCGCAGTACGCGCTGACGGTGATCGTCGCGGCGCTGATCTTCGGCCTGTTCGCCATG
>VBCP01000446.1 GCA_005888925.1 Betaproteobacteria bacterium
GAACACCACGATGGCGCGCTGCGCGCCGGTGCGATCGGCGAGCGCGCCCCAGGCCGCCGGCGCGACGATGCGCGCGAGCTGCGGCAGCGCGAGCACCCATGCGATCTGCGCGGCGCCCAGGCCGCGCGCGGCGAGGTATGGCGGCAGGTAGGCTACCCACAGGCCGGCGTAAACGAAAAACACGAAATAGAACGCGCCCGGCGAATATGACACGCGCATCGGCCTAACTTAGCATCGCGCCCGATGACGCGCGGCGCGCTCTATGTTCTCTTCACGGCGTCCGGGTTCGCCGGGCTCATCTACGAGTCGATCTGGACGCAGTACCTGAAGCTCTTCCTCGGGCACGCGGCGTACGCGCAGTCGCTCGTGCTCGCGGTATTCATGGGCGGGATGGCCGCGGGCGCGGCGTGGTGCGGCAGGCGCTCGGCGCGCATGGCGAATCCGCTCATGGCGTATGCGGCGGTCGAAGCGCTCGTCGGCCTGGCGGCGCTCGCTTTCCACGCCGTGTTCGTCTCGCTCACCGACTGGTCCTATGAGCGCGTGCTGCCGGCGCTCGGCAACGAATGGCTCGCGCTGGGCGCGAAGCTCGCCGTGTCGTGCCTGCTCATCCTGCCGCAGGCGGTGCTGCTCGGCGCCACGTTTCCGCTGATGAGCGCGGGCCTCGTGCGCACGCAGCCGCGCGCGGCCGGCGAGGCGCTGGCGATGCTTTATTTCACCAACAGCCTGGGGGCTGCGGCCGGCGTGCTGGTGAGCGGCTTCCTGCTGATCGCCGCGCTCGGGCTGCCTGGAACGCTGCTCGTTGCGGGCGCCATGAACCTCGCCATCGCGGTGGCGGTCGCGCGGCTCGCCCGCCCGGTGCGCTTTCCGCCAGTCGCACCGGCGTCCCGGGCGGGAGGTGGCGTGCATCTGCTGCTCGCGGTGGCGTTCTTCACCGGGCTCGCCTCCTTCATCTACGAGATCAGCTGGATCCGGATGCTCTCGCTCGTGCTCGGCGCATCGACGCATTCGTTCGAGCTGATGCTCGCCGCCTTCATCTTCGGCCTGGCGCTCGGCGGCCTCGCGGTGCGCCGGCGCATCGATACGCTGGCGGAGCCGATGCGGCTTCTCGCCGGCGTCCAGATCGCGATGGGGCTCGCGGCGCTCGCCACGCTGCCGGTGTACGACGCCAGCTTCTCGTTGATGGAAGCGCTGATGCAGGGCCTGGCGCGGAGCGAAGGCGGCTATCGCCTGTTCAACGCGGCGGGCGCGCTCATCGCCGCGCTTGTCATGCTGCCGGCGACCTTCTGCGCCGGCATGACGCTGCCGCTCCTCACCGCGGCGCTGCTGCGGCGCGGCCGCGGCGAGGCAGCGATCGGGCAGACCTATGCGGCGAACACGCTCGGCGCCATCGCCGGCGTTCTGCTCGCCGTGCACCTCGGGCTGCCGGTGCTAGGGCTCAAGGGGGCGCTCATCGCCGGCGCGCTGATCGACGTCGCGCTGGGTCTTCTTCTGCTGCGCTTCCTCGGCGCAAGCTTCGCCTACGCGGCCGCCGGCTGCGCGGTGCTGTTCGCGGCGGTGGCGCTGGGCATCGAACTCGATGCCAACAAGATGACCGCCGGGGTGTTTCGCCACGGCGACCTCGCCTCGTCGCGCGACGCCACGGTGCTCTTCACGAAGGATGGCAAGACCGCCACCGTCCACCTGGTGAAGTATCCCGAGGCCACGAGCCTGCGCACCAACGGCAAGTCGGACGGCTCGATCAACCTGGACCGCGACGGCGAGCGCGGCTCCGACGAGATCACCATGGTGCTCACCGCGGCGCTGCCCCTCGCCCTCAAGCCCGAGGCGAAATCGGCGGCGGTGATCGGCATCGGCACCGGGCTCACCACGCACACGCTGCTGCAGAGCCTCGACATCGCGCGAGTCGAGACGATCGAGATCGAGCCCGCGATGGCCCAGGCGGCGCGCGGCTTCGCGCCGCGCAACAGCGGCGCGTTTGCCGATCCGCGCGGCACGATCGTGATCGACGACGCGAAAGGCTTCTTCTCGACGCATGCGCGGCGCTATGACCTCATCGTGTCCGAGCCGTCGAACCCCTGGGTGAGCGGCGTGGCGAGCCTTTTCACGCGCGAGTTCTACCGCCGCATCCGGCCGCACCTCAACCCGGGCGGCGTGCTCGTGCAGTGGTTCCAGCTCTACGAGATCGACGCCTCGCTCGTCGCCACCGTGATGCGCGCGCTCGGCGAAGAGTTCCTGCATTACGCGATCTACGCGGCGAGCGACCACGACCTCCTGATCCTCGCGAGCGACGCGCCGCTGCCCGCGGCGGCGCAGGCGCGCGTCTTCGAGCAGCCCGGGCTCGCGAAGGAGCTCTGGACGATCCACGTGCTCGGCGTCGGCGACCTCGACGCGCGCTATATCGGCAGCCGCGCCACGCTCGAGCCCCTCTTCGCGAGCTATGGCCTGCCGGCGAACTCGGATTACTTCCCGGTCGCGGCGCTCGGCTCGCTCGGCGTGCCGGTGCTCGAGCTGCTCGAGCCCTCGCGGCCGCGCCGCGCCCCCAACCCGCTGTTCCAGGGCGCCGCGGCTTTCGCGCGCCTGGAGCACACGCGGCTTGCCTGGTATGCGCGCAACTTCCTGCTCGATGCGCCGCCGACCGAGGCCGAGCCCGCGGTCACGCGAGCGCTGCAGAAGGACCTCGAGCTCTTCAAGCTGCGCCTTTTCGAATGCCGCCAGCCACGCGAGCACGACGTGTGGCTGCACAGCGCGCTGCGCGTGGCACAGACGGTGAACCCCTATCTCGCGTGGGACGACCTCGCGCCGCTGTGGTCGCGCGTACAGGCTGGGCGTTGCTTTTCCGGCCTGTACGATTTCCAGCACCGCTGGCTGGCCCTGTTCCGCGCAGTCGCGGCGCGCGACGCGCCGCGCATGGCCGAGCACGC
>VBCP01000448.1 GCA_005888925.1 Betaproteobacteria bacterium
TAGAAGATCGGCGCGGCGACGAGGCCGGGCAGGCCGAACGCGGCCTCGAAGGCGAGCATCGCGCAGAGCAGCTCCCAGGCTGAGGCCTTGATCTCGCCGCCGACGATGCGCGCGTTCAGGAAATACTCGAGCTTGTGGATGACGATCAGGAAGGCGAGCGAGCCCAGGGCAACGGCGAACGAGACCGAGAGGCTCACGACCACGATCACGGTGTTCGAGATGAGGTTGCCGATCACCGGGAGGAGGCCCGCGAGGAAGGTCACGGCGATCAGCGCCTTGGCG
Organism: Betaproteobacteria bacterium; assembly: GCA_005888925.1. Classification (GTDB taxonomy): domain Bacteria; phylum Pseudomonadota; class Gammaproteobacteria; order Burkholderiales; family SG8-39; genus SCGC-AG-212-J23. Next base: position 283 of record VBCP01000448.1, read on the forward strand.
AATGGCATCTGAATCCCGAGGAGCGGCAGGATGCCGACGAGATAGATCGCGGTCAGCACGGTGTTGACCGCCGAGATCTTGACCTGCGCGAAGACCACGCCGCGGAATGCATGCGCCAGGGTGATCACGCGCTCGCCGCCTTCGCGCAGCAGCACGCTCTTCTCGCCGCCGCCGCGCGCCTCGCGGAAGCAGATGATGGCGCCGATCACCATGCCGATGAGCACGTGCACCATGCCGACGCCGAAGAGCTGCCCGGCGCGCTGCAGCTCCGAGGCATGCGTGCGCAGCCACTGGACGATCATCTCGCGCAGCGCCTCGGCGTCGGGCGGCAGGCGCTGCGCCATCCAATCCGGCAGTGAGGCGCGCGAGCTCGCGAGGATGTCGGCCATGCGCGCAAGGAGCGCGGCCGGGCTTGCACCCTCGCTGCGCAGGAGCGCGGCGGCGCCGAAGCCGGCCGCAACCAGCGCGCCGATCACGAGCGCGCCGATCAGTCCGACGCTCAGCAGGCGCGCCCGCGTCGCACCGCCGCTGACGAAGGCAATGCGCGGCGCGATGGTATGCACCAGCTCGTGCACCAGCAGTCCAGCCAGCAGCGCGCTGATCAGCCCGAGATGAAGACAGAGCGCGAGGCCGACGAGCGTCGCGGCGATGGCGGCGTAGCGGGCCTGGCGTTGCGTGAGGACGGGCGCCGTGGACAAGGCGCCATGATGGCCTAGCCCCGGCTCTCGAGCCACTCGTTGAGCCAGGTGCGCGCCGCCGCCGGGTTGGGCAGCCGCCAGCGCGCGACCGTCGCCCCCGCTCCGACCTTGATCGAGTGGCCGCCGAGGCGATCGACGACGCGAAAGCCGTGCTCGTCGGTGAGATCGTCGCCCAGGAACACCGGCACGCGCCCGGCGAAGGGCCGCTCGCGCATGAAGGCCTCGATGGCGCGGCCCTTGTCGTGGCCCGCGGGCTTCAACTCCGCGACCATCTTGCCGCGCTGCACTTCCACGCCTTCGCCGACCGTGCGCGCGGCTTCGCGCACTACCGCGTGCGCCGCCGCGGCGAGCCGCGGCGCGAGGCGGTAGTGCAGCGCCATGCTGTAGCCCTTGTGCTCGAACACCAGGCCCGCGTGGCGCTTGGCAAAAGCCCGGATCGGCTCGGCGGCGCGTGCCAGTGTGTCGGCGGAGAACGGCGGCCGATGCACGCGCCCGCGCCCGTCGCGGCGCTCGACGCCGTGCTGCCCAGCCGCCGGCAGTCGCATCGGTGAGAACAGCTCGTCGATCATCTCGAGCGAGCGGCCGCTGATGAGCGCGAGCGCGCCGTTCGCCTTGTCGTAGAGCGCGGCGACCAGCTTGCAATCCGCTTTCGCCGTGTGCACCGCCTTGGGCGTCGCCGCGATCTCGAGCAGCGTGCCGTCAATGTCCAGGAAGAACGCCCAGTCTGGCCTGAACGGCGGCATGCTTAGGCAGCGCCCGCTTTTCGTCGCGCGGCGCGGGTGCGCGCGAGCACGCGCTTGCGAGTGCGCATGCGCGCCGCGTCGAGCAGCATGCGCCCCGCCCAGCGGAACACGTTGAACTCCTGCACCAGGTTGCGCATGCTGCGCATGCGGGCGCGCTGCTCTTCCGGCGACATGGTGAGCGCGAGATGCAGCGCCGCGGCGCTCTGCTCGAAGTCGTAGGGATTCACGATCAGCGCCTCGGCCAGCTCGCGCGCCGCGCCGGTGAACTGCGACAGGATCAGCACGCCCTGCTCGTCGTCGCGCGCGGCGACGAATTCCTTGGCGACCAGATTCATGCCGTCGTGCAGGCTCGAGACGTAGCACAGCTCGGAGGCGCGGTAGAGCTCGTAGACCTGCGCCGCGTCGTGGTGCTCGATCTTGAGGATGATCGGCTGGTAGGCGTCGAGGTTCTGGTACTCGTCGATCGAGCTCCTCGAGGGCGCCGCCACCTGCAGGAACGAGAACTGGCCGATCCAGCGCGGCTCGAGCTCGAGCAGGCGCTCGACTGCGCTGAAGCGCTCCAGTATCCCCTTGGTGTAGTCCAGCCGATCGACACCCACGCCGAGCTTGACGTCGCTCGCGAGGCCGAGGCGCTCGCGCACGCGCCGGCGGCATTCGGCGACCGGCGCCTGCACCTGCAGCGCGGCCGGCGGCCACTCGATCGAGATCGGGTAGCGGCGCACCTCGGTGGTGTCGCCGCCGTAGGAAATGGAGAAGGTCTCGCGATCGACGCGCGCCTCGAGGAAGCGGTCGACCGTGTCGAAGAAGTTGTTGCAGTGGAACTGCGTGTGGAAGCCGAGGATCGACGAGCCGAGCATGCCGTCGAGGATCTCCTCGCGCCAGGGCAGGATGCCGAAGGCCTCGGGGTTCGGCCAGGGGATGTGCCAGAAGGTGATGATGGTGGCGCGCGGCAGGCGCTCGCGCACCATGCGCGGCAGCAGGGCAAAGTGATAGTCCTGCACCAGGATGATCGGGTCCTCGCTGTGCGCCTCGTCGGCGACGATCTCGGCGAAGCGCCGGTTGACGTTCTGGTAATGCTCCCAGTCGGGCGCGCGAAACACCGGCCGCGTGTGCGCGATGTGGCACAGCGGCCACAGTCCCTCGTTGGCGAAGCCGTAGTAGTAGCCCTGCTCCTCTTCCGGCGACAGCCAGACTCTTCGGATGCGGTACGCCGGCCGCTCGGGCGGCACCATGACGTGATCGTTCTTGTCCACGGTGTCGCGATCGGCGTTGCCCGCGCCGTGCGCGATCCAGGTGCCCGAGCAGGCGCGCACGATCGGCTCGAGCGCCGTGACCAGGCCGCTCGCCGGGCGCTGGATCTCGACCACGTTGTTGTCCTTGCGCCGCACGTGCACGTAGGGCTCGCGGTTCGAGACGATCAGCACTTCGTCGCCCTTGAGATCCTGGCGCAGGATGCGCCGCAGCGCTTCAGGTCCCCAGGTCGTCTGGCTTTCGTCCCGCCCGGCGCGCTCGGCTTCCAGATCGCGCACCAGCACCTGCAGGTCGCGCGCAATCGGCCGCAGCTCGGGCGCCGTGCCGGCAAGGCCGAGCGGCGAGCGCAGCAGCGTCTCGCCGGACATCAGCGCTTTCAGGCCGGCCACCCAGCCGCGCCAGCTGATCTCGGCGATCACCATGGTGATCAGCGCGACCACCGCGGCGATGCCGGCGAACAGCCACAGCACGTACTTCTTGGTGTCGGCGCTGCGCCGCTCGGCGAAGCTCATGTCGTGCACGATCACGAGGCTGGCGAGCGGCCCGGCGTCGCCGGCGACCGGGTTCGCCGAGACGTGCAGCGGGCCGTCGCGCAGCTGCAGCACCCAGCTCCTCGCGTCCCGCTGCTCCGGGGGCGGGCATTGCACGGCCTGCGGGAAGGTCGGGCTCGCGAACGCGAGATGCCCGGCGCGATCGCACAGGCCGATGGCGAAGATGCGCTCGCCCTGCATGATGCGCTCGAAGTAGCGCTGCACGCGCGCCTTGGCGCCGCGCGGCTCGCGCATCAGCTCGGAGAGCGGCTCCTGCGCGGTCTGCGCGATGAGCGCGCCGCGCGCATCGAGGTCGCGCACGAACCACTGGAAGGTCAGCCGATCGACCAGCGGCACCACCGCGTACGCGATCGCCGCCAGCGCGAGGGCGAGAGGTACGACGAATCTGAGTGACAGCGGCATGTCTGGCGCGGGGCGCGGGCAGCAAAAGGGAGCCGCCAGCAACCCCCTTTCGACAGCGATGGTAGCGGAAAGCTCT
>VBCP01000452.1 GCA_005888925.1 Betaproteobacteria bacterium
CGCTCGACCGCAAGGACCAAGTGATGAGCGAGCTCACCGCGCATGAAGCCGAAGCGCTGGCGCGCAAAGGCGCCCTCACCGCCCAGACTTCGATCGCGCTGGAGCACGCGGTTCGTGCGCTGGCCGGCGGCGTCGGCCGCGCGCATCTCGTCTCGCGGCGCGTGCCCGGCTCGCTCTTGCTCGAGCTCTTCACGCACACCGGCGTCGGCACCATGGTCACCGCCGATACGCTCGAGAAGCTGCGCCCGGCGCGCATCGAGGACGTCGGCGGCATGATCGCGCTGATCGAGCCGCTGGAAGCCGATGGCACGCTGGTGAAGAGGAGCCGCGAATTGCTCGAAGCCGAGATCGGCAACTTCCTGGTCGTCGAGCACGACGGCGTGATCCGCGGCTGTGCGGCGCTGTATCCATTCGCTGACGACAAGAGCGCCGAGTTCGCCTGTCTCGCGGTGGCGCCGGAGTACCGCGACGCGGGCTACGGCGAACGGCTGCTGCTGGCCTGCCAGGAGCGCGCCAAGGCGCTCAAGCTGCGCAAGGTCTTCGCGCTCACCACGCACGCGGCGCACTGGTTCATCGAGCAGGGATTCCGCCCGGGCGACGTCGCCACGCTGCCTTCCCAGCGCCAGGCTCTGTATAACTGGCGCCGCGGTTCGAAGGTCTTTTTCAAGCGCATATAATCGGCTGATGCCTCGGATGGTGAAGTGCGTCAAGCTCGGCCGCGAGGCCGAGGGTCTCAATTTCCCGCCGTACCCCGGCGATCTCGGCAAGCGCATCTGGGAGAACGTCTCCAAGGAGGCGTGGGCGCAGTGGCTCAAGCAGCAGACGATGCTGGTGAATGAGAACCGCCTCAACCTCGCCGATCCAAAGGCGCGCAAGTACCTCATGGAGCAGACCGTGCGGCATTTCTTCGGCACCGGCGCGGACACCGCGTCCGGCTACGTCCCGCCGCAGAAATAGCGGACAAGACCGTCGGCCTCTACGACCCCGCGCGCCATACGCCTCTGACCGAGGCGCCGTGGGACCGCGCCGCTGCGCAAGCTGCAATCGACGAGATCCTCGCCGATACGCGCGCCGCTTACGATGCCGAACAGTACTGGCCCGCCCATCCGCTGGACGAGGGCTTGTCCGGCGGCAGCACTACGCTCTACTTCGGCGCAGCGGGCGTGTTCTGGGCGCTGCGCTATCTCGGGCAGGGGCTGGAGTTCGATGTTTCGAAGCTCGCCGACCGTAACGCCCGTGAGTACGCGTCTTTCCGCACATACCCGAACCATGCTTCGCTGCTGATGGGCGATATTGGCGTGCTGCTCCTTGGCGGGAACAGCGAGCTGCTTAGGCAGCGCATAGCGAACAACATCGACCTGCCGCCGAAGGAATTGCTGTGGGGCATGCCCGGCACAATGCTCGCGGCCTCGTTCATCGGCGAACGCTCGCTGTTCGTGCGGCAAGCCGAACAGCTGCTCGCCGCGTTTATCGACACGCCGCACGGCCCGTTGTGCGTGCAGGAGCTCTATGGCGAGCGCCATCTCTACCTCGGCCCGGCGCACGGCTTCGCCGGACATATGCTCGCGCTGCTGCGCGGCTGGGAATGGCTCGACGCCGCGCGGCGCGCGTGGGTTACATCGGCTGTGATGCGCACGCTGTCACTCAACGCGCGTGAATCGCCCGACGGCGTCAATTGGGCAGCCGGCGCCGAGGATGAAGCGCCCCGCCTCGTCCAGTGGTGCCACGGCGCTCCCGGCATGGCGATTACCTTCGCCGACGCCCCCTTTGCCAACGCGGAGCTCGACCGGCTGCTCGCGCGCGCCGGCGAGCTCATCTGGCATGCCGGACCGCTCGCCAAGGGCTCGAACCTGTGCCATGGCACGGCCGGCAACGGCTATGCCTTTCTCAAGCTGTACGGGCGCTTCCGCGAGCCGATATGGCTTGAGCGCGCCCGCGCATTTGCGATGAGCGCGATCGAGCAATGCCGCGCTGCGCGCCGGACGTATGGCCAGGGCCGTTATTCGCTCTGGACCGGCGATCCGGGTGTGGCGGTGTATCTTCACGATTGCCTGCGGGCCGAAGCGCGCTTTCCAACCATCGATGTCTTCTGAATGAACATTTCCGAGTTCTGGCAGGACGCGATCGTCCCGGCCCTCGTCGAATACATCCGCATCCCGGCCAAGTCGCCGCACTTCGACCGCGACTGGCAAGCGCATGGCTATATAGACGAAGCCGCGCGACTCGCCGCGCGCTGGTGCGAGGAGAACGCGATCGCGGGCATGAAGCTCGAGATCGTGCGGCTCGAAGGGCGCACGCCCTGCCTGTTCATCGATGTTCCCGGTACCAGTGCCGGCAAGGACCCGGTGCTGATCTACGGCCACCTCGACAAGCAGCCCGAGATGACCGGCTGGCGCGAGGGGCTCGGCCCGTGGACGCCGGTGATCGAGGAGGGCAAGCTCTACGGCCGCGGCGGCGCCGACGACGGCTATGCGGTGTTCTGCGCCATCGCGGCGCTCAAGCAGCTGCACGCGGACAAGCGGCCGCATCGCCGCTGCGTGATCCTCATCGAATGCTGCGAGGAGAGCGGCAGCTTCGATTTGCCCGCTTATCTCGAATCGCTAGCGCCGCAGATCGGAACGCCTTCGTTCGTGGTGGGCCTCGACTCGGGCTGCGGCAATTACAGCCAGCTCTGGGGCACCGCGTCGCTGCGCGGCCTGGTGAACGGCGTGCTCACGGTCGAAGTGCTCACCGAAGGCGTGCATTCGGGCGACGCGAGCGGCGTGGTCGCGTCGAGCTTCCGCATCGCGCGCGCGCTCCTCGAGCGCCTCGACTCCGCGCAGACCGGTGTCGTCAGCGATCGCGCACTGCAGGCGGAGATCCCGGCGGAGCGGAAAACGCAGGCGCAGCGTGCCGCCCAGGTGCTCGGCGAGGAGATCTGGCGCAAATTTCCTTTCGTCGACGGCATGCGCGCGATGCACGGCGACGTGGCCGAGCTGATCCTCAACCGCACCTGGCGTCCGATGCTCGCCGTCACCGGCGCCGATGGGCTGCCCGCGCCGGCGAACGCCGGCAACGTGCTGCGGCCCAAGACGCAGCTCGTGCTTTCGCTGCGCCTGCCGCCGACCCTGCATGCCGAGCGCGCCGCCCAGCGGGTCAAGCAGCTGCTCGAGGCCGATCCGCCGTACGGCGCTCGGGTGCGCTTCGCGTACGGCCAGGCCGCGACCGGCTGGAACGCGCCCGCCACCGCGCCGTGGCTCGAGCGCGCGGTGAGCCAGGCATCGCAACAGCACTACGGGCAGCCGGCGATGTGGATGGGCGAAGGCGGCACCATTCCCTTCATGGCGATGCTCGGCGAGAAATTCCCGCAAGCGCAGTTCCTGATTACCGGCGTGCTCGGCCCGCACTCCAACGCGCACGGGCCGAACGAGTTCCTGCATCTCGCTTACGCGAAGAAGCTCACCGCCTGCGTCGCCGACGTGCTCACCGCGCACGCGGCGAGCTGACCAGGCGCCGCCGGAACGCCACCGCCAGCACCGCAAGCCCGAGCGCCGAGCACGCGAACACCGGCTTCACGCCCGCCGCGTCCACCAGTCGTGACGCGAGCCACACGCCGCTCGCCTGGCCCATGAAGAGGAAAGTCGCGAACAGCGCCACCGCCGAGCCGCGGTTCTCGGGCGCGACCAGCGTCACCTTGGTCTGCACCGTGGTGTGGAACATGTAGAAGCCGCCGCCGATCGCGGCAAGCCCAAGCGCGGTCAGCGTGAGCCACGGGCTGAGCGCGAGCACCGCGTAGCCGGCGGTGAGTGCGGCGCCGCCGAGCGTGGCGAGACCGAGTTCGCCGAAGCGGCGCAGCGCGCGCGGCGCGACCGCGGCGTACATCAGGCCGCCGACGGCGTAGGCCGCCACCAGCATCCCGGCTGCACCCGGGCCGAGGCCGAAGCCGCGCTGGAAATGCAGCGCGACGAAGGCGAGCGCGCCGAAGATCAGGAAGCCCTCGAAGTATCCCGTAGCGAGCAGTCCGCGCACCGATGGCAGGACCAGGACGCGCGGCATGCGCGCGAAGCTCTCGGCAATGCGCGGCGGCGCCGCCGGCGGCCGATGGCGCCGCGCCTCCAGCGCGAGCAGCGCGGCGATGGCCAGCAGCACCGCGGCGAGCAGCACGAAGATCGCGCGCCAGCCGAAGTGCTCGGCGAGTCCGCCGGCGAGCGCGGTGCCGAAGCCGATGCCGGCCATCTGGCCGATGAGAAAGCGCGCGAGCACCGGCTGGCGCTCGGCGTAGGGAAAGCTGTCGCCGATCCAGGCGAGCGACAGCGGAATGAATGCACCAATGGTGGCTCCGGCGATGAACCGTGCCGCGATCAGGAATGAAAGATCAGGCGCGAGCGCGCAGGCGAGCGAGCCGAAGGCGGAGACGAACGCCGCGGCGGCAATCGTGCGATAGCGGCCGTAGCGATCGCCGAGCGGGCCGCTCACCACCTGGAGCAGGCCGTAAGCCAGCGCGAAGGCGGTGACCGCGCCGGCGGCGGCGCCGGTCGTGACGTCGTAGTCCTCGGCGATCAGCGGCAGCAGCGGATCGGTGGCGCGCAGGCTCGCCGAGCTGGTGAACGCCGCGAGCGACAGCAGGAAAACGTCGCGGCGCAATGCCTCAGGCTTTTCTTAGCGTACGAACCCCAGTGGCCTCGCCGAGCAGCAGCACGTCGGCCGGGCGGCGCGCGAAGATGCCGTTGGTCACCACGCCGGCGATGTTGTTGAACTCGGCCTCGATGATGGGCGGATCGAGCAGCACAAGGCCGTGGCAATCGAGGATCAGGTTGCCGTTGTCGGTCTTGTAGTTCTCGCGCAGCACCGGCTGCGCACCGCGCTTGAGCATCTCGCGGCCGACGTAGCTGCGCGCCATCGGAATCACTTCCAGCGGCAGCGGGAACTTGCCCATCACCGGCACCAGCTTCGAGGCGTCGCAGATGCAGACGAACTTCTTCGCCACCGCGGCGATGATCTTCTCGCGCGTCAGCGCGCCGCCGCCGCCCTTGATCATGTGCAGGTGCTCGGTGACCTCGTCGGCGCCGTCGACGTACACCGGCAGCTCGTTGACGCTGTTCAGGTCGAAGACGCGGATGCCGTGCTTCTTCAGCCGCTCGGCGCTCGCTTCCGATGCCGCCACCGCGCCCTCGATCCTGCCCTTGATGCTCGCCAAGGCGTCGATGAACAGATTGACGGTCGAGCCCGAGCCGACGCCGATCACGCCTTCCTGCGCGTATTTCAGCGCCGCCTCGGCCACCTGCCGCTTCAATTCGTCCTGGGTCATTTTTTCTTCTGCGGCGGCAGATCCGTGCACACGCCCTCGAAGGCCTCGGCCGCCATGCCGACCGACTCGCTGGTGGTCGGATGCGGATGGATCGTGCTTCCGATGTCGGTGGCGTCGGCGCCCATCTCGACGGCGAGCGCGAGCTCGCTGATGAGATCGCCCGCGCCGGCGCCGACGATGCCGCCGCCGAGGATGCGGTGATTGTCCGCGTCGAAGATCAGCTTGGTGAAGCCTTCGTCGCGCGCGTTGGCGATGGCGCGGCCGGAGGCGAGCCACGGGAACTTGGCGACGCCGACCTTGGTGCCGGCTTTCTTCGCCTCATCCTCGGTCAGCCCGACCCACGCGATTTCCGGGTCGGTGTAGGCCACCGACGGCACGACGCGCGCATCGAAATGCGATTTCTGCCCCGCCGCCGCCTCGGCCGCGACATGGCCTTCGTGCACCGCCTTGTGCGCGAGCATCGGATTCTTCGCCACGTCGCCGATCGCGAAGATGTGCGGCACGTTGGTGCGCATTTGCGAGTCGGTATCGATGAAGCCGCGCTCGGTGACCGCCACGCCGGCCTTCTCGGCGCCGATCTTCTTCCCGTTCGGCGTGCGGCCGACCGAGACCAGGATCATGTCGTAGAGCTGGGACTGCTTGCCGTCGAACGAGGCCTTGAGTCCCTTGGGCGTCGCCTCGACCTTGCTAGTCTTGGTCTTCAGCATCACGTTGTCGAAGCGCCCGGCATTGAATTTCTGCCAGACCGCGA
>VBCP01000453.1:0-269 GCA_005888925.1 Betaproteobacteria bacterium
AACGACTGAGGGCGGACCTCCATGCTGGCGGACATTCTCGGCAAGCTCATTCCACGCGCGCAGTCGCGCGAGCTGCGCTCCGGGCAGTTTCTTTTCCGGCAGGGAGACCGCGCAGACTACATATTCGCGCTGGAGCACGGCCAGATCATCCTGACGCGCTACCTGAGCGACGGCAAATCCGTCCCCATGCATGCCGCTCGCGCCGGGCAGACTTTTACGGAAGCGGCGCTGTTCTCGGACATCTATCACTGCAACGCCGTCGCCGGCGC
>VBCP01000453.1:282-3682 GCA_005888925.1 Betaproteobacteria bacterium
CTCGAGCGCGATCCGTCGCTGGCGCTGCAATATGTGGCGTCGCTGTCGAGAGAGGTGCAACGGCTGCGCACTCATCTCGAATTGCACAGCATTCGTTCCGCGCGCGAACGGATCTTGCGCTTCCTGCAGCTGCAAGCCGGCCCCGATTCGGAATACGCCATCCAGGGCTCGCTCAAGGACCTGGCGACGAGCCTGGGGCTCGCGCACGAGACCTTCTATCGGGAACTGGCACGACTGGAGAGCGGCAAGCTCATTACCCGGCGCCGCGGCAGCATCCGGCTGCAAAAAGCGAGCGCGGTATGAGCGCAGTCATATCTCGCGCCTGAAAGGCCGCGTACGGTGCATGCACTTCTACAAGGAGGTGCCATGCAACGCTCTCTCGTTCTCGCCGTCGTCGCCGCCGCGCTGGTTACGTCAGCCCCCCTCGGCCGCGCCCAGATGCCCATGAAGGGCATGGAGATGAAAGGCGCAGCCCGCCCATACGCCGGCCAGCAATCGCGCGAAATCAAGGCGCTCTCGCCGGAAGAGATCGGGCAATACCTTTCGGGCGCCGGAATGGGCTATGCCAAGCCGGCCGAATTGAACGGCTATCCCGGCCCCATGCACGTTCTCGAGAACGCCGACGGCCTGGCACTCACGCCGGAGCAGCGCAAGCAGACCACGGCCTTGATGCAGGCGCACAAGGAGGACGCAAAGGCCATTGGCGCGAAGCTGGTCGCCGCCGAGCGGGAGCTCGACGCGCTGTTCCGTTCAAAGACCGCCGAACGCGCAGCCCTGGAGAAGGCGGTGAGCGCCGCGGCGCAGATGCAAGCGAGCTATCGCCTGTCACACCTCGAGACGCATCTGCGCATGCGCGACTTGCTGACGCCGGAACAGATCGCGCAATACGACGTGCTGCGCGGCTACGGCGGCGGCAGCTCAGATCAACATCAGCACGGCAAGCACTAGGCCGGCACGCCGACCACGAAGCTCATCGGCGAGCGACGGCGAAGATCACTTCGGGCCGGTAGACGAGTTCCTCCGCGGATAACCTGCGAAGGCGCTCCTCGACTTGGGCGCGGCATCGCGCCTGCGTTTCGGTCGCGAGGCTGGGCAGGCGGCGGCTCGCGAGCCCGCAGCGCAGCTGGACCGTGAGCAGTGACTCCACCGTGAATCGATGCTCGACGCGCCTGCCCTGCGCGCGTATCACCGTGAATCCCGCCTCGGCCAGCAGTGCGTCAACCTTGGCCGCGCTGTTCATGCGAGCGTGCTGCATGATGCTCGGATCGCGCGGGTCCGGCCCGGCACCGGCGGCGTCGAGCGCTTCGCGCCAGATCGCCACGCCCGGCGGCCCAGGATCGTTGCCCCACGTCACCGTGCCGATCTCGGCTCCCGGTCGCAAGACACGTCGCAACTCGCGCAGCGCCTTCACCGGATCGGGAAGATGAAACAGCACGAAGATGCACACCGCGACATCGAAGGCAGCATCCGCAAGGGCGAGCCGCTGCGCGTCCATCACCGCGAGTAGCGCGCCGCCACGAGCCTGCGCGACCCGCAGCATTCCCTGCGACCGATCAACTTCCGTGACGCGGGCATGGGGCGCGCGACTGCGCAAGTCTTTGAAGAGCTCACCCGTGCCGGCGCCGACATCGAGAATCTCGCGCGCCTTGGCGAGCGGCAACATCTCGAGGATCGGCAGCGCCATCGGCCTGATGACCGGGCTCCATAGGCGGGAGTAAGGGTCGGCGATCGCCGAGTATTCAGCCGCCAGCTGCGGCGTTACGTACATGGCCAATGCTCGGGGCTAGTCTTGTTTGGTCCCCGGCTAGGGGGTGGATTCGACCGGAAGGCCGCCAAGCCGCCACTCCGGCAGGCCCGCTTCGAGCCGGCGGGCCTTCATCCCTTTCTTGCGCAGCAGTTGGGAAGCTCCTTGATCCGCTTCTCGAGCTCATGGATGGGTATGTTGATCGCGCCGGGCAGATGTCCGGCCGCGTACTCCTCGGGCGGACGCACATCGAGCACCGTCACGAGACCTTTGCGCGCGCGCTCGAGCAATTCCTTCGCTGGAATCGGTTCAAGCTCGTCTTTGTGCGCAAAGTAAAGCCGCACGATGCGTTCCACTTCGGCGACATGCGCCTCGCCGACCCGGCCGACCGCGGATACGAGCGCGACCACCTCGTCGCCGGCCAAGCGGTAATAGACGTAGAGCCCCTGCTTGCGCCCGAGAATCAGACCCGCCTGACGCAGCTTCTGCAGGTGCTGCGAAGTGTTCGCGACGCTCGCACCGCTCATGGTCGCGAGCTGCTCGACCGTGCGTTCGGACTGCGCCAGCAGCTCGAGGAATTCGATCCGCATCGGGCTGGACAGGGCCGTGCCGATGCGCGCGAGGTTGGCAAAGACCTCCCGCTTGGGATTGGTTGACATGTCGCTTCCCGTAAGTCTAGTATTCAATAGATTACTTGAATAGTACTCCAGCCTCATGACATCGGAAGCTTTCATACGGCTCGCAGCATTCTCCGCGGTGTTCGCGGCGGTGGCGCTGTGGGAGCTCGCCGCGCCACGGCGCCGGCCAACCTTCAGCCGCCGCGAGCGCTGGCCGCACAACCTGGGCCTGTTGCTGGTGGACGCGATCGTGCTGCGGGTTCTGGCTCCTGGCGCGGCGGTCGCGGTCGCGCTGCTCGCCCAAGAGCGCGGCTGGGGGTTTCTGAATCTCTTCGCTTTCGCCCCAGCGCTCGCATTCGTAGTCGCGGTGGTCCTGCTCGATCTGGTGATCTACTTTCAGCACGTCACGTTCCATGCCGTACCGACCCTTTGGCGGCTGCATCGTGTCCACCACGCCGATCTCGATTTCGATTTGACCACCGGCACGCGGTTTCACCCGATCGAAATCCTGATCTCGATCGTCATCAAATGCGCGGCGGTGGCCGCGATCGGAGCGTCTCCGGCCGCGGTCCTGGTATTCGAGGTGCTGCTCAATGCGACGGCCATGTTCAATCACGCCAACGCCTCGCTGCCGCGCATAGTCGACCGGTGGCTGCGCTGGTTGCTGGTGACGCCGGACATGCACCGCCTGCACCACTCGGTAGAGTACGACGAGTCCTCGAGCAATTTCGGCTTCAACCTGCCCTGGTGGGACCGCCTGTTCGGCACTTACCGGGCGCAGCCGCGCCTTGGCCACGACGCCATGACGATCGGCGTCGATGCTTTTCGATCGGCGGATGACCTGCGCCTCGACCAACTGCTCATCCAGCCCTTCCGCAACACGCCCGGGCAATACCCCATCAACCGCCGGCACGCACCAGGTTGATTCACTTCACCAGGAGTACGGGCACCTCGGAGAGGTTCATCACCTTGTTGGCGGTCGAGCCGATCCACTTCGCCGGCGTACCGATGGCGATGACGTCGCAGCCCGCTGTCTTCG
>VBCP01000449.1 GCA_005888925.1 Betaproteobacteria bacterium
CGTGATGCCGGAGACGTCGACGTCGATGTGATCGGCCATCAGGCGCACGGTGCGCGGGTTCGCGCAGAGCTTGATCACCGGCAGGATCGGGTTGCCGATCACGTTGCACTGGCCGGTCGGAAAGAGATGCACGACGTAGCCTGACGCGGCACACAGCGTGACCATCTCGGCCGCGGCCGAGGACGAGTCCATGAACCACAGCCCCGGTCCGGTCGGGGTCTCGGCCTTGTCGAGCACGCCGTCGACGACGCACTTGCGCCCGATCTTCTGGATGTTGCCGAGCGCCTTCTCCTCGATCGTCGTGAGGCCGCCGGCGATGTTGCCCTTGGTCGGCTGCGAGTCCATCAGGTCGCTCGTCTTGTGCTGGTCGATCACCTTTTGGTAGCGGTCGAACAGGGCCTGGAATTTCTTGCGCACCTCGTCGTTGCGGCAGCGGGCAGCGACGAGATGCTCGCCGCCGGTGAGCTCGGTGGTCTCGCCGAAGACGAGCGTCACGCCGTGCGGATAGAGCTGGTCGAACGCGTTGCCGACGCAGGGATTGGAGCCGATGCCCGAGGTGGTGTCGGATTCACCGCACTTGGTGGAGACCCACAGATCCTTCAGCGGCCGCTCCTCGCGCCGCAGCTCGGAGGCCCACTGCAGGTGGGCTTTCGCGGCGCGCGAGGCGAGCTTGATCGTCTCCGGGTCGCCATGGCCTTCGATGCCGAAGAAAGAGACCGGCTTGCCGGTCTGGGCGATGCCGTCGGCCACTTTTTTCGCCCAGGTATCCTCGATGCCGATCACCACCACGGCAGCGACGTTCGGGTTAGAGCCCGTGCCGATGAGCGTGCGGAAGTGCAGCTCGAGATCCGCACCGAACTGCAGCCGCCCGTAGGGGTGCGGAATCGCCATCGTGCCCTTGATGCTGTTCTCCACCGCCTGCGCGGCGGCGTTCGAGAGATCGTCGACCGGCAGGATGATGACGTGATTGCGCACGCCGACGCGCCCGTTTTGCCGTTTGTAGCCCCAGAAAGTGGATTTCGATAGTTCCATGGTTACCAGCGCTTGGTTTTCACGTTATGCACATGCAGGTGCTCGCCCTTAGCGATCGGCTTCACCACTCTTCCGATATCGACGCCGTACTTGATGACCGTGTCGCCCTCGCGATAGTCCTTCAGCGCGAGCTTGTGGCCGATGGGAATGTCGTTCCTCGCCACGACCTCGAGGTCCTTGTCGTCTTCCATGATCCAGCCGGTGAGATGCTGGCCGGCCTTGACGCCTTCCACGACGACGACGCCGACGCCGTCGCCCTCCTCGTGCACCACGAAATGAATCATGCGTTACCCATCGGAGAAAGGCCTATTCTATTCGCATGGTCGACCGCCGCCGCTTCCTGAAATGCCTCGGCGCCGCCGGCATGCTGGCGGCAGCGCCGCTGCGCGCGCAGTTCAATGCGAAGCCGCGTTTCGCGGCAGCGCCCTTCTCGCTGGGCGTTGCCTCCGGCTATCCGCAAGCTTCCGGGTTTGTACTATGGACGCGCCTCGCCCCCGTGCCGCTCGCGCCCAATGGCGGCATGCCGGCCGAAGTCGTGCCCGTCGGCTGGGAAGTCGCGCGCGACGAGGCAATGAAGAACATCATCGCTCACGGCACCGCCTACGCCACGCCGGAGTGGGCGCATTCGGTGCACGTCGAAGTGACTGGCCTGCAGCCCGGCCGGCCGCACTGGTATCGCTTCATGGCGGGCGACACGGTGAGCCCAATCGCGCGCACGCACACCGCGCCCGCGGCGGCAGCGCGCACGGCGCGCATGCGCTTCGGCTTCGTCTCGTGCCAGCACTACGAGCAGGGCTACTTCACCGCCTACCGCCATCTCATCGCGGACGAGCCCGATCTCGTGCTGCATCTGGGCGATTACATCTACGAGGGATCGTGGGGACGCGATCTCGTACGCAGCCATGGCAGCGGCGAGGCGGTCACGCTCGGCGATTACCGGCGGCGCTACGCGCTCTACAAGACTGATCCCGATCTGCAGTCCGCGCACGCGGCCTGCCCGTGGCTCGTCACGTGGGACGATCACGAGGTCGAGAACGATTATGCCGACGACCGTTCCGAGAACCTCGATGCGCCGGAATGGTTCCTCGCGCGCCGCGCGGCGGCGTACAAGGCCTGGTACGAGCACATGCCGGCGCCGCGCGCCATGCTTCCTTTCGGGCCGCACGCGCGCATCTATACGCGCTCGAGCTACGGCGGCCTGGTCAACTTCTTCGTCCTCGACGACCGGCAATTCCGCTCGCACGAGGTCTGCCCGCGGCCCGGCCGCGGCGGCTCCAATTCGGTCGATCCCACGCAGTGCGTCGAGCTCGCCGATCCCAAGCGCACGATGCTCGGCGCACGCCAAGAGCAATGGCTCGAC
>VBCP01000450.1 GCA_005888925.1 Betaproteobacteria bacterium
AGGACGTCCTTCTGCCGGTCGGAAGCCAGGCGCGCCGCGAGCTCGGCCGCGGCGGTGCCGGCGCGCTCCATCAGGGGCGGCTCGACTTCGCCCGCCGCCTGCTCGATTCGCCGGATATCGTCCGTTAGGTAGATCGGACTAGGCACGCCAGCATTCTAAGTGCAGGCCGCGTGAAAAAATCCCGCCGTGCTCGGGCTCCAGCACGACCGCATCCTGATGTATCACGGCACGCCGCGACGCGACGCGGCGGCGCTCGAGCGCCAGCTGCGCCTGGTGAGCCTCGCCTTTCCCGTCGTGCCGCTCGATAAGCTGATGGCCGGGAAGAACGGCCGCGCGCGCCTCGCGCTCACCTTCGACGACGGCCTGCGCAGCAACGTCGAGGTCGCGTATCCGATTCTGCGCAAGCTCGGCCTGACCGCCACCTTCTTCGTCTGCCCCGGCCTGATCGACGCCGGGCAGTGGCTCTGGAACCACGAGGCGCGCCAGCGCCTGCTGTCATTGCAACAGCCCGAATTGGAAGAACTTGCCACGGTGCTCGGCGCCCCGACCAGCGTCGAGGCGTTCGTCGAGTGGATGAAGACGCTGAAGATCGCCGCGCGCCGGCGCGTCGAGCGGCAGATCCGCGACGCGACGCCAGATTTCCAGCCGACGCCTCGGCAGCGCGAGGAATTCGATCTGGCGAGCTGGGGGGAACTGGAGAGGCTCGACCCGTCGGTGGTGACGATCGGCTCGCACACCATGACGCACCCGATCCTCACCTCGCTCAGCGCGGAGGAGACCGAGGCCGAGACGCGCGACAGCCGCCTCGCGCTGGAGCAGCGCCTCGATCGGCCGATCTCGGTCTTCTGCTATCCCAACGGCGATCTCAACGACGGTGCGCTCGCCTCGGCGCGCCGCCATTACCGCTCGGCCGTCACGACCGAGGTCGGCAGGCTGCAGGGCGAGGTGGATCTGCACCGCCTGCCGCGCTTCGCGGCGCATCCGCAATGGACGCGGCGCCTCGCGCGCCGCATGGTGTTGGGTTAACGCTTTGTAACGCCGAGCAGGACGTCCGGCAGCCAGGTGCAAAGGCCGGGAAACACGGTGATCAGCACCACGCACAGCACCATCATGAAGAAAAACGGCAGCGAGGCGTACGCCACGTAGTTCGAGTCGCGCCCGGTCATCGTCTGCAGCACGAAGATGTTGAAGCCGAGCGGCGGGGTGAGCTCGGCGATCTCGACCAGCAGCACGATGAAGATGCTGAACCAGACGAGGTCGAATCCGGCCTTCTCCACCATCGGGATCACCACCGAGGTCGTAAGCACGATCATCGAGACGCCGTCGAGCGCCGTGCCGAGGACGATGTAGATCAGCGCGAGGATCGCGATCAGCCCGTAGGGATTCGGGTTCATCGACGCGACCCATTCGGCGAGCACGCGCGGGATGCCGGTGAACGCCATGCACGAGGAGAGGAAGCTCGCGCCGGCGAGGATGAAGAGAATCATGCACGAGAGCCGCGTCGCGCCCATCAGGCTCGCGTTGAAGGTCGACCAGGAGAGCCCGCCCGACCACCAGGCGATGACGACTGCGCCGAGCACGCCATAGGCCGCCGCCTCGGTCGCGGTGGCCCAGCCGATCACCATCACCCAGACGATGAAGACGATGAGCAGGATGCAGGGCACCAGCCGCCGGCTGCGATAGAGCTTCTCGCGCAGGGTGTAGTGCGCGTCCTCCTTCGGCGTCTTCTCGGGATTGAGGAGCGCCCAGACGATGATGTAGCCGGAGAAGAGCGCGGTCAGCACGATCCCCGGGACGAAGCCGGCGAGGAACACCTTGATGATCGACACCTCGGCGGCGACCGCGTACACCACCATGATGATCGAGGGCGGCAAGAGAATCCCGAGCGTCCCGGCCGCGGCGAGCGAGCCGAGACAGGTTTTTTCGTCGTAGCCGCGTTTCTTCAGCTCCGGCAGCGCGACCTTGGCGATCGTGGCGCAGGTCGCGGCGGATGAGCCCGACACGGTGCCGAACACCGCGCAGCCCAGGATGTTGACGTGCATCAGGCGCCCGGGAAGCCAGCCGAGCCAGGGTGACAGGCCTTCGAACATTTCCTCCGACAGCTTCGTGCGATAGAGGATCTCGCCCATCCAGACGAAGAGCGGCAGCGCGGCGAGCGTCCACGAGGCGCTCGAGCCCCAGAACGACTGGAAGAGATTCACGTCCGGCGGCGTGTTGGTGAAGAACTGCAGCCCGAACCACGCCACCGCCGCGAGCGCGATCGCGATCCAGACACCGCCCGTGAGCAGCACGAGCAGCAGCACGAGCAGAATGGTGGCGGATTCGAGAGGGCTCACAGTTTCTCGGAAAAATCGCCCGCCGCGGCGCGCGCTTCCTCCGCCACCTGGTACGACGGCTTGCGCTTGCGCAGCACGGTGACGAGCTCATCCAGCAAGGCAATGAACAAAATCGCGATGCCGATCACGAGCGAAAGCTGCGGGATCCAGATCGGCACGCGGATCAGGCCCTGCGCCACTTCCTTGAACTCGTAGCTGTCGTAGACGAACCGGGTCACTGCCCACAGCATGTATGCGGTGAACACGGCGCTGACGGTGAGCGCCACCAGCTCGGCGATCCAGCGCGCGCGTTCGGGCAGGCGATCGAGGAACACGCCGACGCGCACTAGATCGCCGTTGCGGAAGGTGTGGCCGAGCGCGAGGAAGGCGCAGGCCGCGCACAGCCAGGCGACGATGTCTTCGGCGCCGCGGATCAGGATGCCGGCTTCGCGGCCGAAGGCCTGCGCCAGCATGAGAACGCAGATCCCGGCCATCGCGACGGCCGCGGCGACGCCGGCGCCGTCGTAGAGGCGGTCGAGGAACCGCCTCATGCTGGTTTTATTTGCCGCGGTAGGTCTTGATCAGCTGCTGTCCCTCGGGCCCGGCCTTCTTCAGCCATTCGTCGAGGATCTGGGTGCCGACCTTCTGGAACGCGCTCTTCATGGCCGCGTCCGGCTCGTGGATCGTCATGCCGTTCTTCTGCAGCATTTCGTTCGCCTCGAACTGCCGCGCCTTGGACATGCCCCAGCCGCGCGATTCTGCCTTGGCGCCGGCGTCGCGCAGCGCCTTCTGCTGATCCTGCGGCAGGCGCGAGAAGCCGCGCGTGTTCACCACCACCGCGTTCTTCGGATGGAAGGCGCTCGTGTTGTAGTAGTTCTTGACGAACTCCCAGGCCTTGGTCGAGGTGCCGGTGGCCGACGAGGTGATCATCGCCTGGATGCCGCCGGTGGCGAACATCTGCGGCACATCGGGCACTTGCACCACCGTCGGGCTCGCGCCCAGCAACTCGGCGAGGCGTGCGGTCAGCGGGCTGTAGGTGCGGAACTTCGTGCCCTTGAGATCGGCCACGCTCTTGATCGGGTCCTTCGTATAGATGCCCTGGCCCGGCCACGCCAC
>VBCP01000457.1 GCA_005888925.1 Betaproteobacteria bacterium
ATCATCGAAACCATCGGCACGACCGAGCTGCTGCATGCGTTCATCCACAACTTCCGCGGCCGCAACCGGCCGGGCAGCTCGGGCATTCCGCTGGAGGGCTACCAGGTGAAGCTGACCGACGAGCATGGCGCCGTCGTGGAAGGAGCGGGGCGCGGACGTTTGCAGGTGAAGGGGCGTAGCGCGATCCCGTACTACCTCAACAAGCCGGACAAGACCGCGGAGCTGATCCGCGAAGGCTGGGTCACCACCGGCGACATCTACCGGCGCGACGACGAGGGCTTCTACTGGTTCGAGGGGCGCAGCGACGATCTCTTCAAGTGCTCCGGCATGTGGGTCTCGCCGGGCGAGGTAGAGGAGGCGGTGATCACGCACCCCGCGGTGCTCGAAGCCGCGGTCGTCGCGGAGGCGGACGACAAGGGCGCGACCATCGCCGCTGCCTATATCGCCCTGCGTCCGGGCCACAAGGCGGGCGACGCGCTAGCGAACGAGATCAAGGAGCACGCGGCGAAGAACTTGCCGCGCTTCAAGCGGCCGCAACGGATCCACTTCATGGAGGCCCTGCCGCGCACCGCGACCGGCAAGGTGCAGCGCTTCAAGCTACGTCAGATGTCAACGGAAAATCGGGGTTAGGCACCGATTTCCTAAGCCGCCGCGGACGCTCGAGGATTGCATCGGACGGCGGGGATTCCTAACGCAATTTGCCAGTACGCGTGCGCCCAGCACCTTCATCAAGTAGTTAATGCGGTATCGCGGCGAATGAAGATAACTTGGTCATCCACCTCCGACATCCTCGCCACCAATATCGCTGCAATCGCGATTGCCGAATGGCAGCACTGGCCGCTAGTGGAACTGCTGTGGCCCTATTGGCTGCAAAGCGTGATCATCGGCTGGTACACCCGCCGGCGCGTCCTTTCGCTCAGACAGTTCTCGCTCGACGAAAATACCGTCGTCCAGCCAAGCGAGGCGGCCGAGGCAATTAAGCGACAGGGGGCGGGCGTGTTCTTCCTCTTCTACGGCTTCTTCCACGTCTTGTACCTCGCTATACTCGTCGACCGGACGGACTATCCCGCTACGCCGCTCGATCTCGCCGTCATAGCGGCGCTGGGCGTGGCGTTCCTCTTCGCCCATCGCCGCAGCTACGCCCGCATCATAGAAAGCGACCGGGCGGCCCGGCCGAATATTCTCGCGGCCCTGACGTTGATTCCGGTCATGCGAGTTGTGCCGATGCATGTGACGACGATCGTGGGTCTTGAGTTGGGTGGTACCGGCGCCGTGATCCTGTTCGGCACGCTGAAGACGCTCGCAGACGTTCTCATGCACTGGATCGAACAGCGGATGACGTCCGCCCCAACGGCGAAATCGCCAGAATGACGCGCGAGAACCGACGTGCGCTAATGGCCGATAGCTGACGTCCAGCTTTAGAGCTACAAGCGCTACGCTCCTTCGCGGTTTTCCCCTAGCTGACTCCGCTTTTCGCCTGGCGCGATCCAGCCCGCCTGTTTGCAGATTTCCAACAGTGCTGCTTCGTCCTCTGCCGTCGGCAGCTGCTCCGGTCCATGCCATCGCTGGCCCGCATACGGGCCGTTGTGGCGATTGAAGCGCGGGTCGGTGAGGTAGAGGTGCGGCCCGTCCTCCGGGAGCAGCCGGTTCAGTAACCCCAGAAGCTTGCGCGCCTCGTCGATGAACGCAGCGCGCACCTGCTCGTTGGCATGCGATGGATTGTCGATGCCGTCGCCCCATGGTGCCTTCAATCCCCAGTCGTGGATCTTCTGCGCGCGCTTAGAGACCTCGGAGCCGAAGGCGTCGTAGCAGATCGCGAGCATGCGGTTGATGTAGCGCTGGTGGAGCTCGACCGGCACGCGATTGGCGGCGCAGATGCGCTGCATGCCCTGGTAGCCGATCACGAGATGGAAGCCTTCCTCCTTCAGCATCGGCGCGATGCTGCGCGCGAACGGGGCGAAGGCACAGCCGGCGAACATGGTGAGCTGGTATTTGCCGACGCGGTCGCCCCAGTTGTGCCAGGAGAAGACGTCGACCCAGTTCAGTCTTACGTTGAACATCTCGAGCAGCGCCTCGCCGCGCGTCGCGCGCCGCTCGAGGAGCTCGCGCGCCGCGGCGCGGCCCTCGTCGCCGAAGTGGGTGACGAGCAGGTAGGCCATCTGCCAGCCGTGGCGGGTTTCTTCGGTCATATGCCGCGCCAGGCGGTCCCGGTCATGGTCGGTGGGTGCACTGTCCAGCAGCGCGCGCGCCTGCTCGACGGCGCGCACCTCCGAGTCGCCCTGCCAGACGATGAGCCGCAGGAGCTCGTCCTTGATCGCGGGCGCCGGGATATCGGCGACGCGTTCCCAGCGTCGGTGGCCGGCGTAGCGGCCGAAGCCGATCTCATCGGGCACGCTGTCCGCAAATTTTGTGGTTAGCGTCACCGCCGGATCGGGGATGACGTCCAGCTCGCGGTGCCACTCGCGCATCATGTCGACCCACTCGTCGAACGCGCCGCGCTGTGCGCCGGTCGCGAGCTCGCGCATCACGCCGCCTTCGCCTGCTCGCGCTCCTCTCGCACCAGGCGATCGATGATCTGGCGCATCGCCACCCACGCCTTGTCCTGGCCGAGATTCACCACCGGGCCCGGGCCGAAATCCATGTTGGCCTGCTGCGCCTTCACCATCGCGATGTCCTGGAGGAAGATGTCGCGCACCTGCACGCGCAGCATGTCCGAGATCCACTGCTGGTCGAGCTTGAAGTTGTAGGCCTGCGCGAAGAAGTAGTGCGCGGTCTTCTCGGTCTCGGGCGTGATCGCATTCAGGTTCCACATCCCCATCCAGCGGCTGCGGTCGGGCGCCTGGCGCATGCCCGCGCCGGCCGGCGCCGAGCCGACATCGAGCTTGACGAAACACCAGCGGCTGCGGTCGGGCGCCTGGCGCATGCCCGCGCCGGCCGGCGCCGAGCCGACATCGAGCTTGACGAAACAGGGCGGCCCGAAGTGCGCAACCTGCCAGCGGTCGACGTTCAGGCCGTCGGGGAAATCGCCCATCTGCTTGTGGAAAGGCGCCGGCGGCATGTCCATGAGATAGCGCGAGACCTGGATGCGGTCGCCTTCGCGCGTCACCTCGAGCTCGGAGCGCGCGAAGGCGTCTGTGCCGAGCGTATCCGGGTGCAGGAATGGGAGATGGGTCGTGTCGAGCAGGTTCTCGACCAGCAGCAGATAGTTAGCATCGACGTGCAGGTAGTTGCCGCCGTAACCCCACTTGGGGTCATCCATCCAGTGGAAATCCTCGATCAGGCCCGGATCCGCTTTCGCCGGATCGCCGGTCCAGATCCAGATCCAGTGGTTCTTCTCCACGATCGGGTAGGACTTCACCTTCGCTGAAGGCGGGATGCGGTCCTGGCTCGGGATCTTCACGCAGGTGCCCGAGGGGTCGAACTCCAGGCCGTGGTAGGGACACTTGACGACGTTGCCGATGAGCTTGCCCATCGACAGCTGCGCCTGCCGGTGGCAGCAGCGGTCCTCGAGCGCGACGGCCTTGCCCTCGACGGTGCGGTAGAGCACCACCGGATGGTCCAGGATGACGCGCCTGAGCATGCTGCGCCCGATCTCGTGATCCCAGGCGGCGACGTACCACGCGTTGCGAACGAACATAGGCTCCTCCTGGTTTTAGTTTAGAGCAGGATGCTCGGGTTCCGCAGATGTTGATCGCGGTTGATCAGATTGATCTGCTTCGCCTCGATCTCCCAGCCGACCTGGCGGCGGCGCAGGCGATGGCCGCACCAGGCGGCGAGCTGGCGCGTCTCGCCGGCGCGGAATTCCGCGATCAGCAGATTGGAGCGCACCATGATCACCGTACGTTCCTGCGTGCGGAATGCCTCCACGTTGGTGACGAGGCGCACGGTGCGCGACGGCGGCACCTGCGACCAGGCCTTGCCCGTGCCGAGGCGGTAAATGCGGTCTTCGAGCCGGCGCCGATCGTCGAAGAACACCGTCACCTCGCGCCGCGGGTCGCCGGATCTGGAGGTCGCTGACCTCCAGCTCGACGCGCTGCCAGTCGGTGAACGCCTGGACGAGGTCGGCATAGAACTGGTCGTCGACATAGCTCATGGCTGAATTTCTGCTGCCCCCATGTCAAGGGGGGAGGCGAGCGGCCGCAGTTTGTACGGCGGTGAGCGGGGGGTTTTGATTTTTGCGAAAACCAACCCCCCGCTCGCAAGCTCGCTGCCCCCCTTGACAGGGGGGCGGCACCGAACACTCATCGGGCCAACACGATATTGGGCCGCGTCGTCATCAGCCGCTTCCATTCCTTCATGTGCTCGCGCATGAACACTTCGTCGGTCGCCGGCGCCTTGAGCGTGCCGTCGGGGAGCTCGCGCACGCGGCCGGGGATGCCGAGGCCGCGATGCATGTAGACCCATTCGTCCTCGCAGGCGGCGAGGCCTTTCTGGATCTCCTCGAAGTTAGCGGCGTCGTCGACCTCGCCGAAGTTGGGGAAGCTCTCCTGCGTGCGCATGCGGATCGCATTCACCGCGCCGGCCATGCCCTCGAGCTCGTCCGCGTCATCGACGATCGCGGTCGCGTACCAGGTGCTGTCGGTCTCATCGACTGCGAGCGGCTGGAACACCTGGATGTGGTTGCCGAGAATCGAGAGGTTCGGAAAGATGTTGATGTTCACGGGCTGGGAGGCGGCGAGGTCGAGCGCGCGCGCGGCCTTGTCGCCGAGCTTCGCGCGGATCATCCTGGCGTAGCTCTCCATCCCGGGCTGGATGCCTTCCAGCTCCCACAGCGCGCCGGGCCGCTTCTCCACATTCGGACGCTTGTCCTTGAAGTGGTGGCCGCGGCCGAAGTACTGCACGTACATCGGCGCCTCGTCGGGCTTGCCCATGTAGAACGACATGCCCTTCGTCGGATCGGGCTCCTTGCGATTCTCCATCTCCAGGAGCGAGCGATGCGAGAAAACCACGTGGTAACCGTCTGCAGAGTTGTCGTACGCGAGCTTCCAGTTGCCCTTGAACTTGAGCCGGCTCGCTTCCGTCACCTGTACGCGCCCGCCGGGGTTGCGGTCGAGCCACTCGTTGATCGGCTGCTTCGCCGCACCGAGATAGTCCGGCAACGAGGGGGCATC
>VBCP01000451.1 GCA_005888925.1 Betaproteobacteria bacterium
GCACGGTGATGTCCGAGCAGGGCATGGCGATGATGGGCTCGGCGATGACGAGCGGCATCGACCGCGCGCGCATTGCCGCGGAGCAGGCGATTGCCTGTCCGCTGCTCGAAGGCGTGAATCTCGCGGGCGCGCGCGGCGTGCTGGTCAATATCACGGCGTCCAAGTCGAGCCTCAAGCTGCGCGAGACGAAGGAGGTGATGAACATCATCCGCACCTTCGCGGCCGAGGATGCGACCATCATCTACGGCGGCGTCTACGACGATTCGCTCGCCGATCAGCTGCGCGTCACGGTGGTGGCGACCGGCCTTGGCATGGCGGCCGCGCGGCAGCCCAAGCCGCAACTGGTGCTCAGTAACGTTTCGGGGCAGAAGACCGGGACGGACAATCTACCCGGGCCGGTGGATTACCAGCAGCTCGACGCCGTGCCCGCGGTCATCCGCCGCAATCGCGCCTCGACGGTCGAAGCGCTGCAGCAGAGCGGCGTCGACAAGTACGACATCCCCGCCTTCCTGCGCAAGCAGGCGGACTGACCATTCTTTGCGCGCGGGGCGCCCCCACCCTTGCCGGGGGTGCTCCGCTTTCCACTTTGCTGTGTCATGATTTGCGGTAAGGGGGTTAGCACATGGCCGGAAACGACCGCGCAGACAGCGACGCCGCGATCGCCAGCGGCGCCGCTTTCGATGCGCTTTACGAGCATGCGCCGGTGGGCATCGCGCTGTTTTCCATCGGCGGCAGATTTCTGCGGGCGAACGCGGCGCTGTGTCGCCTCCTCGGCTACAGCGAAGAGGAGCTCCTGCAGAAAACCCATCTGGACGTGGTGCACCTCGATGATCTGGAGGCGACCGCCGTCGCGCGAGCGCAGGTGATCTCCGGAAAGGCGAAAGCGCGCCTCGCCGAGCGGCGCTATGTCCACAAGGACGGCTCCACGATCTGGGCGAACGCGAGCGGCGCCGTGGTGCGCGACGCGGCCGGGGCGCCGCTTTGCACGGTGTTGCTGGTGCACGATGTCACCGGGCTCAAACGCTCGCTGCGCAACGCCAAGCGGCGCTTTCGCCGGCTGATCGAGATGGGCTCCGACTGGTACTGGGTGCAGGATGCGGAGTTCCGGTTTGTCGAGGTGCCGGGCATCGACGTGCAGGAGCTCGACGGCGACACCGACATCGTGATCGGCAAGGCGCGCTGGGAGCTGCCGGGCCTCGCGCCCCTCCCGGAGAAAGCCTGGGAGCAGCACCGCGCGAAGCTCGCGCGACACGAGTCATTCACCGATTTCATCTTCCTGCGCTACAACAAGGCGGGCGAGCTGCGTTATCTGTCGGTGAGCGGCGAGCCGCTGTTCGACGAGCAGGGAACGCGCGATCAGAAGGCGATGGAGGAAAGCGAGCGGCGCTACCGCACGCTGTTCGACGCCAACCCCTATCCCATGTGGGTGGTCGACGCGAAGACGCTCGCCTTCCTCGCGGTCAACGAGGCCGCGATCCGCCTCTACGGATATGCCAAGGAGGAGTTCCTCGCGCTGTCCGCCGAGCAGATCCGGCCCGAGGAGGACATCGACGACCTGAAGAAGGCGTTCGAGGATCCCGCGAACTATCGCAGCCGCATCTGGCGTCACCGCAAGAAAAACGGCGAGGTGATTCCGGTCAAGATCACCTCGTTCAATCTCGATTTCGGCGGCCGGCGCGCCCGGCTCGGCGTGATCGAGGATCTGACCGAGCGCCTGCAGGCCGAGGAGCGCGCCCGGCAGAGCGAGCGCCGCTACCGCGAACTGCTCGCCTCGCAGGGTTCCGGCAGCACGAGCTAAGCGCTGCTAAAATCGCTGCTCGTATAAGCATTTAGAAGCGGCGGTTAGCTATGTTGCGGCAGCGCACACTCAAAACCCTGGTTTCAGCTTCAGGCGTCGGGCTCCACACCGGCCAAAAGGTACGCATGAGCCTGCGCCCGGCGCCCCCCGACACGGGGATCGTGTTCCGGCGTATCGACCTCGCCTCTCCGGTGGATCTTCCGGCTCGCGCCGAGCTCGTCGGCGAGACGCGCCTATCGTCGTGCCTGGTGCGCGACGGCGTGAAGGTCTACACGGTCGAGCACCTGATGTCGGCGCTGGGCGGCCTTGGCGTGGACAACGTCTACGTGGATCTCGACGCGTCCGAGCTGCCCATCATGGACGGCAGCGCGTCGCCGTTCGTGCTGCTGATCCAGCAGGCCGGCATCGTCGAGCAGGCGGCGCCGAAACGATTCCTGCGCGTCACGCGTCGCGTGGAGGTCAGGGACGCCGACAAATGGGCGCGCCTGGAACCCTTCGAAGGCCACAAGCTCTCCTTCTAGATCGATTTCCGCCACCCGGTGATCGAGCGCTCGACGCAGGCGGTGGAGGTCAACTTCGCGGAAACCTCCTATCTGAAGGAAATCGCGCGCGCGCGCACCTTCGGCTTCATGCACGAGGTGGAAGACCTGCGCGACAACGGCCTTGCGCTCGGCGGCGGCCTGGACAACGCCGTGGTGCTCGATGAATACCGCGTGCTCAACGCCGAGGGCTTGCGCTTCGCCGACGAATTCATCCGGCACAAGCTGCTCGACGCGATCGGCGATCTTTATCTTCTGGGCAAGCCGCTGCTTG
>VBCP01000455.1 GCA_005888925.1 Betaproteobacteria bacterium
GAGCTCTTTCCGTGCTTCGTCGCCTCGCTGCCGATGAACAACGTGCCGGCGTCGCTCGAGGAGATGGATCGCGCGATCGGCGAGCTCGGTGCCAAGGGCGTGCAGATCTTCACCAACGTCAACGGCCGCCCGCTCGATGGGCCGGAGTTCTTGCCGATCTTCGAGCGCATGTCGAAGAAGTACGACCTGCCGATCTGGGTGCATCCGAGCCGCACCGCCAAGTTCGCGGACTATCCGACCGAGCAGAAGTCGAAATACGAGATCTACTGGCTCTTCGGCTGGCCTTACGAGACGAGCGCATTCATGGCGCGCCTGGTCTTCTCGCAGATGTTCGAGAAGCTGCCGAAGCTGAAGATCATTACGCACCATCTCGGGGCGATGGCGCCATTTCTCGTCAATCGCATCGGCTACGGCATGGACCAGTTCGGTACCCGCACCACCGACGAGGACTACGAAGGCCTGCTGAAACGCATGAAGAAGCGGCCGCTCGACTATTTCAAGATGTTCTACGGCGATACCTCGGTGAACGGCTCGGGCAGCGCGATCCGCTGCGGCCTGGACTTTTTCGGCGTCGATCATGTGCTCTTCGGCACCGATTGCCCCTTCGACCCGGAGGGTGGTCCGCTCTTCATCCGGGAGACCATCAAGACGCTCGACAAGATGACGCTCAAGCCTGCGGACCGGCGCAAGATTTATTTCGGCAATGCGGTGAACATGCTGCGCCTCCAGTTGCCAAAGCCGAAGGCGGGGGGTAAAAAACCCCGCGTTAGGAGGTCAAGCAATGGTTGATACGGCCCGCGACTTCAGCGGCTCCATTCCGGAGTATTACGACAGCATTCTCGGCCCGGCGCAGCTCAACGCGCTGGCCGCCGATCTCGTGAAGCGCATGCCGGTACGGCCCAAGGGCGATGTCCTGGAGCTCGCCTGCGGCACGGGCATCGTGACGCAGAGATTGCGCGAGCGAATCGATTCCAACTTCCGCCTCGTCGCCACCGACGTTAGCGACGCGATGCTCGCCTACGCGCGCAACAAGGTGAAAGGCAAGATCGACTGGCGCCTCGCCGACGCGGCGGCGCTGCCGTTCAAGGACGGGACCTTTGGCGCCGTGGTCTGCGCGCTGGGCGTCATGTTCGTCCCGGATAAGCCCAAGCTCTTCGCCGAGATACGCCGCGTCCTCACGGAGGGCGGGATGCTCCTCTTCAATACCTGGGACCGCCTGGAGGTGAATCCGCACGCCCAAGCGGCGAGCGAGGTGATGCAGGCGCTCTTTCCCGGCGATCCGGAGATGGATTTCTCGAAGATTCCCTACAGCTTCAATGACGAGGGCATGATCCGCGGCCTGCTCGACGCTGCGCGCTTCCGCAACATCGAGATCGACAAGGTGAAGATCCAGGTCGATTGCCCGAGCGCGCGCACCTTCGCCACCGGCCAGATCCGCGGCACGCCGCGCTCGCTGCTGCTCGAGAAGAAGGGCGCCAACCCGGAGCAGGTGATCGACAAGGTGGCCGAGCGGCTCGCCGCCGCCGGCGGCGCCGAGCCGTTCCGCGTCGAAGCCAACGCCCTGGTCGTGCGCGCGCAGGCCTACTGAGCTCGAATATAAATCGGGCTCTGACCGCGATTATTCTCGTGCTGGCGGCATGCGCCACCAGCCCCGAGCACGAGAACTTCAAGCGCGTGATGGACCGCCAGGTCGGCAAGTCGATCGACGATCCCGATGTCTATGCGGTGTTCTACCGCCTGCGACAGAAGAATGCCAAACCGCTGCCGAACGGCAATATGCAGCAGCAATATGCCGCGGGCCGCAACGGGCGCTGCGAGCTCAACTTCGAGGTGGCGCCGCTCACGCGGCGGATCGTGCGCTGGACGTTTGACGGAAAGGAACGGGACTGCGTGATCGAAACGCGCAGCCCCGGTTGAAAGCCGCTTCTACTTCGGGTTCTCGCTCTGCTCGTCGCGCTTCATGCCCGAGCCACGCTCCATGTCCTGTGAGCTGCCGTTCTTGTCCTGCTGCTGCTGTTGCGGCTGCTTCTTCTGCTGATTCTGCTGCGGTTGTTGCTGCTGCTGGGGTTTTTGCTGCTGCTGCCGGTTCGGCTGCTCTTGCTGTGCCATGAGGGTCTCCTAGAACAAAATGACCTAGGGAGTAGCAAGCAAGCGACGTTCCTGTTTCACGACAGTTCGGTGGCCTGCACGCCGACATAGCGCTCGAGCAGCCGCTCATCGGCCAGAAGCCCGGCGGATGGTCCAGCATGCGCGATGCGCCCGCGCTCGATGACGAGCGCCTGCTCGGTGAGCGAGAGCGCGATCTCCGCGTGCTGCTCGACCAGGATCATCGCCATGCCTTCGACGTTGCGCAGCGCCGCCACCAGCTCCTCGACGATGATCGGCGCGAGGCCCTCGAGCGGCTCATCGAGCAGCAGCAGCGCCGGGTTGATCATCAAGGCGCGCGCGATGGCGAGCATCTGCTGCTCGCCGCCGGAGAGCTGGTTGCCGAGGTTGGCGCGGCGCTCCTTCAGGCGCGGGAAGAGCGAGTAGACACGCTCCAGACTCCACGGCCCCGGCCGCGCCGCGACGCAAAGGTTCTCTTCGAGCGTGAGCGAGGGGAAGATCTCGCGCTCCTGCGCCACCCAGCCGATGCCCAGGCGCGCGCGCTGGTGCGGCGCGAGGCGCGAGATGTCTTGTCCCGCCCATGCGATGGCACCACGGTGCAGCCGCGTGTAGCCCATGATGGTGAGGAGCAGCGTGCTTTTGCCGACGCCGTTGCGGCCGAGGACCGCCACGCTGCCGTTCTGCGCCACGGCTAACGAGACACCATCGAGCACGATGGCGTCGCCATATCCGGAGCGGATGTCACGCAGCTCGAGCATATTTCCCGAGATACACCTCACGCACGCGCGGATCGCGGCCGACCTCGTCGGGCGTGCCTTCGACCAGGATGCGCCCGCCGACCATGACGATGATGCGGCTGGCGAAGCGGAACACCACGTTCATGTCGTGCTCGATGAAGAGCACGGTGAGCTCGTTCGAGAGATTCGAGATCACGGCGAAGAGCTCGGCGCTTTCGCCCTTTGGCACGCCGGCGGCCGGCTCATCCAGCAGCAGCACGCGCGGGCGGGTGGCGAGCGCGAGCGCGATCTCGAGCAGGCGCTGCTGCCCGTAGGCGAGCTCGCGCGTTTCCCGATCTGGGGGAATATTGAGGGAACTGAGAATCGCGGCGGCTTCGTCGATCGCCGGCCTGAAGCGCGAGAGCTGCCGCCACCAGTTGTGCGCGTGGCCTTCGCGCTCGAGCACCGCGATGGTCACCGACTCGAGCGCGGTGAGCTGCGGAAACAGGGTGTTGATCTGAAAGGTTCGCGCGAGGCCCTGGCGCACCCGAGCCTCCGGTTTTAGATGGGTGATATCGCTGCCGCCCAGAAATATCTCGCCGCTGTCCGGCCGCAGCATGCCGGTGAGCAGATTGATGAGCGTGGTCTTGCCCGCGCCGTTGGGCCCGATCAGGGCGTAGCGCACGCCCTTCGGCAGCTCGAGCGCGATGTCCTGCGCCACGACCAGCGAGCCGAAGCTTTTATTGAGGTTTTTTGTAGAGAGCACTCAGTCCGCCCAGGATGCCGTTCGGCAGGAACATCACCACCGCCACCAATAACAGCCCGATCCAGAAGTACCAGTATTGGGGATTCATCCCCGAGACCTGGTCGCGCGCCACCATGTAGATGATGGCGCCGACGATGCCGCCGTAGAGCCGGCCCGCGCCGCCGAGGATCAGGATCACCAGCACGTCGGCCGAGCGGCCGAAGGACAGCACCTCGAGCGACACCGTCGAGGTGGTCTGCGTGAGCAGCGCGCCGGCGACGCCGGCCATCACCGCCGCGATGGTGTAGACCTTGCGCAGGTGGGCGAGGCTCGGCGCGCCGATCGCCGGCATGCGCAGCGCGTTCTCGCGGATGCCGCGCAGCGCCAGGCCGAACGGCGAATGGATGATGCGCCGGGCGACGAGAAAAACCAGAAACAAGACTGCCAGCGAATACGCATAGGCCGTGCGCCCGTAGAGGTCGAACTTGAAGCCGAGGAGCGGCGAGATCTTCACGCCCTGCAGGCCGTCGGCGCCGCCGGTGAGCGCGCTCGCGCTGTTCGCCGCCTCGAAGAGCAGGAGTCCCAGGCCGAGCGTCAGCATGATGAGCGCGAGATGGCGAAAGCGAATGATGATGTGGCTCGTCGCATAGCCGAGCAGACCCGCGGTGATTCCCGAAAGGACTAGACCGGTGAGCGGCTCGCCGATGTAGTGCTTCGAGAGCAGCCCTGCCGTGTAGGCGCCGAAGCCGAAATAGGCGGCGTGGCCGAGCGAGACGATGCCGGCGTAGCCGAGGATGAGATCGAGCGACAGCGCAAAGAGCGCCGTGATGGCGATCTGGCTCGCAAGGGAGAGGTAGTTCGGCGCGACGACGAACGGCAGCAGGGTCGCGAGCCAGAACGCCATCTCCAGCGGGCGCAGCCGCGCCTGACGCTGGAAGTACTCGTTAGCGCTTGCCAAACAGGCCTACCGGCCGCCACATCAGCAGGGCGACCATCACGAGGTAGATGAGAAAGGCGCCGAGCCAGGGGAAGTAGTACTTGCCCGCCATGTCGCTGATGCCGAGGACCAGCGCGGCGGCGAAGGAGCCGCCGATCGAGCCGAGCCCGCCGACCGCGACCACGATCAGCACATAGACCAGATAGTTGAGCGCAAACGCGTGGTCGAGGCCCACGATCTCGATGGCGAGCGCCCCGCCGAGCCCCGCGAGCCCGCCGCCGAGCGCGAAGGTGATCATGAAGGCGCGGTCGACGTCGATGCCCAGGCCGCGCGCCATGCGCTGGTTGTCGACCGCGGCGCGCACCTGCGCGCCGAACCGTGTGGTTTCCAATAAGAAAATCAGAAGCGCGGCGACCCCCAGCCCCATCGCGATGAGAAACAAGCGATACGCGGCGAGGCTCATGCCGAAGACGTCGACCCGCCCGCGCAGGTAGCCCGGCATGTCCGCCGACTGCACCACGGTGCCGTAGAACCAGGCATACACCGCGATCGAGATGAAGACCACGCCGATGGTGAACAGGCACTGGTCGAGATCGCTCGCGCGGTAGAGCCGCCGGTAGAGCGCTCTTTCCAGCAGTATTGAAACCAAGGCAGCCGCGAGGAACGCCATCGGCAGCGTGGCGAAGAACGGCCAGCCGAAGCTGTTCATCAGGCTGACGGTGGCGTAGCCGCCGACCATGGCGAAGCTGCAGTGCGCAAGGTTGACGAAGTTCATCATCCCCAGCGTCACCGACAGCCCCACCGAGAGCAGGAACAACAGCATCCCGTAGGCGAACCCGTCGAAGAGCACGCCTGCCAGCGATGCGAACATCAATTACTTCTGCTTGCGGCGCTCGCCGGCAGGGTCCTTCACCGCGGCTATCTTGTCGAACGGCACGTTGACGTACTCGTTGCCGACCTTCTGCACGCGCCGGATGTAGACGTCCTGGACCACGTCGCGCGTATCGGGGTCGATCGACATCGGGCCGCGCGGGCTCTCCCACTTCAGGCCTTTGGCCGCGGCGATCATCGCGTCGCCGTCGGTGTTGCCCTTGGTCTTCTTCAGCGTCTCGTAGATGGCGTGCATGCCGTCGTAGCCGCCGATCGAGAAGAAATCGGGGTTGCGGCCATGCATGGCGTTGAACTCCTTTACGAAGGCGTGGTTCAGCTTGTTATCGAGCTTGTAGTCGTAGTGCCAGGCCGTGATGATGTCGAGCGCCGCGTCGCCCATGCTCTTCAGCGCCGCCTCGGCCGTGGTCTCGCCCGATCCGAGTATCTTGGTCTTCTGCTTGTCGATGCCGCGTTCGGCAAAGGCCTTCCCCAGCGCCGCGGGCTGCGCGCCGCCCGGGATGAAGATGTAGATCGATTCCGGTGCGAGGTCTTTCGCTGGAACGCGGCCTCTGCATCATGACCGGGGCCGTAATCGGTCACCATGGTGTAGTTCTGCTTGAGGCCGGCCTTGGTGGCGGCCCACGTGCCGAAGGTCTCCATCACCTGCGGCAGCGTCACCGACGTGCGGATCATGTAGGGCGACTTGGTGATGATGATGGAGGTCGCGGCGTTCATCACCACCATGAACTTCTTCGCCTCGGCAGACACGTCGCCCGCGGCAAGCGCATTGGGCGTCAGCAGGAAGCCGGCGAGAAGATCGACCTTGTCGCGCACGATCAGCTCCTGCGCGTGGCGCTTGGCCACATCCGGGTTCGGGCCGCCGACGTCGCGGCGGATGATCTCGATTTTCTTGCCGGCGACCGTGTCGCCGTGCATCTTCATGTAGGTCTTGGCGCCGTTGTCGAGCTGCGCGCCGGCGTCGGCGAACTGCCCCGAGAGCACGTTGATCATGCCGATCTTGATCGTCTGCTGCGCCTGCGCCGCGAATGTCGCCAGCGCCGCGGCGAGCGCGAGTGTGATGCGAACCATGGTTCCTCCTCCTAAGGAAGCCGTACCATACCAAAAAGTGAAACGCAGCACTGAAAAGATCCTGAGCACCCATGTGGGAAGCCTCCCCTATGCAGAAGGCGGGAGCGTCGACTGGGTGGTACGCAAGCAGCGCGAGCTCGGCCTCGATCTCGTCAACGAGGGCGAGTACACTGATCAACGAGGGCGAGTACACGAAGGGCGGCGACTGGCTCTCCTATGTCGAGGAGCGCTTCGGCGGCTTCGAGCCGCGCCCGCCGGCGCTGGGCGCGGTGCCGCTCATCGCGCAGGGCAAGGACCGCGAGGCCTTCGCCGATTTCTACAAGTATGCAAGCGAGAAGGGCACGCTCTTCTACGCGCCGGGCGAGCAGATCAAGCGCGTGCGGCCGATCTGGGTGTGCACCGCGCCGATCACCTACACCGGCCAGGCCTCGCTCGAGCGCGAGATCGCGGAACTGAAGCGCCACGTTCCGGTTGAAGACGCGTTCCTGACCTCCACCGCGCCGGCGAGCCTGGAAGTCTATCGGCGCAACGAGTACTACAAGACAGAAGAGGAGTTCGTCTTCGCCATCGCCGAGGCGATGCGCGTCGAGTTCGAGGCGATCGTGCGCTCGGGCGTCGTGCTGCAGATCGACGACGCATGGCTCGTCGCGCTATGGGACCGCATCGGCATCCAGATGGGCATGGCCGCGTTCCGCAAGCGAACGCAGGTACGCATCGAGGCGCTGAACCATGCGCTGCGCAACGTGCCGGAGGATCGCGTGCGCTATCACCTGTGCTGGGGAAGCTGGCACGGGCCGCACGCGTTCGACATCGAGCTGAAGGAAGTGGTCGACCTGATGCTGCAAGTGAAGGCGCAGGCCTACCTCATCGAAGGCGCGAACGCGCGCCACGAGCACGAGTACGCCGTCTGGGATTCCGTGCGCCTGCCGGAGGGCAAGCTCCTGATCCCCGGCGTCGTCACGCACTCGACCGATGTGATCGAGCACCCGGAGGTCGTCGCGCAGCGCATCCAGCGCTTCGCCGGGCGCGTCGGCAAAGAAAATGTGATCGCAGGCTGCGACTGCGGCTTCGGCGGCCGCTCGCATCCGCAGATCGCGTGGGCGAAGCTCAAGGCGCTATCGGACGGCGCGGCGCTCGCGAGCAAGGCGCTGTTTTGATTTTTGCCGCCCCCCTGTCAAGGGGGGAAGCGAGCGCAGCGAGCGGGGGGTTGGTTTTTTTTTGGTACAGCGGACCGCCGATTTGTCAGCCGACGCGGCCGCCGAAAACCCCGAGCCCCCGCTCGCTCCTCCCTTAGCTGCGCGTCAGGATGCGGTCCAGATGGTCGAGGTCGTTGACGACGCGCCACTCCGAAGCGCCGGCCTTCTCGACGCGCGCCTTCCATTCGTCGAGGCGCCCGAGGTAGCGGCGCGGATCGACGTTGTCGGTCTTGAGCTTGACGACGTTGACCGCGATCACCCGGATGTCCTTGAGGCTGATCGGGAAGCTGCGCACCGTCACCTTGTCGAGCTCCTCCTGCATGTCGGAGAAGATGATGATGGTCTTCGCGCCCGCGGCGCCCTCGTTCAGGAATTCCGCGGCCTGGATCAGGCCGCCGGTGATGTCGGTATAGCGGCTGCCGCTGACGTTCCTGAACGCCGCGTCGATCCTGTCGTGGAAGGCGCGCTTCTGCGCGTTCGCCTGCGACGGGCGCGTGTCGAAGGTCGCCTTGGCGACGATGTCCTTCTCGCTGAAGCTGCGGCTCTGCACGCGCGCGACGGCGAGCGAATCGCCCGGCTGCAGCGTGCCGAGCAGGTAGTTGACGATGAGCAGCGCCTTGCTCGCCTCCTGGGCATAGGTGCCGGAAGTGTCGACCAGCATGTAGACCGCGTGGCGGTGGCTGCGCGGATCGCCGCAGCCGCTCGCGGCCAGCGCGAGCGTCGAAGCGAGAAACTGTCGTCTATCCATGGCATCCCCCCTATGCGTGCGTGCGCTCGGCGTCGACGTCGAGCTCGCCGATGCGGCCAGAGCGGCGCGCTCCCCTCACCAGCCGCTCGGCCAAGAGCGGCAGCACGATCGCCACGTCGTAGAGGCGGATGAGCACGCGGCTCGCCTGGCGTACCGCCTGTCCCGCGACGCGCAGCACCAGCGCGAGCGCGCGCACCAGCACCGTGAGAAGCACGCCGCCGACGGTGCGCGCCGAGTGGATCAGCGACTCGAGCGGGATGGCGATGAAGGCGAGCGCGAAGGGCAGGATGAAGCCGAGCAGCATCTGCCCGGCGGTCGGGATGCGGCCGACCCACCCCTCCGTCGGGCCGGCCTGCACGGTCGATAGCGACTGCAGCAGCGCCTGCTTGTCGGCGATCAGCATGTCGCGCATCAGCGCGAGCGCCGCCTCGACACCCGCGAGGGTGACCAGCAGCGCGAACGCGATCCACAGCATGCGGCGGCGCAGCACCTCGTTCAGGCTGGCGATGCGCGGGAAGAGATGGGTGACCCGCATGGCCTCGAGCAGGAACAGGCCCATCGACGCCTCGACGAAGATGATCACCAGCGCGGCCACTTCAGAGGTGCGCAGCGCGCTCGTGATGTAGTCGCCGGCGCCGACCATCTCGGACATCGGCAGCGCGATCAGCTTGAAGTTGATGAAGGCGCCGCCGGCCGCGACCGCCATGACCAGGAGCGCGATGGCGAACTGCGTGAAGGCCGAGACGGTGAGCGCGTGCTGCGCCTTGTCGGTGCCGGCGTTGATCTGCTCGTACTTCGCCATGTGCGCATCGACGGTGGTGACGCTCGACTGCAGGCTCGCCAGGTTCTTCTCGACCTGGGCGAGGTTCTTGTCGACCGAGCGCCAGAACGGCATGAAGCTTCCGAGGATCCTGTGGCGCGTCTCGTAGGCCTTGCGGTATTCGCCGATCGCCTTGTCGTGGATGCCCGTGACCGAGCGCTTGATCTCCTCGAGCACGCGCAGCACGAGCTCGTTGCCGGCCGACTTCACGTTGGCGACGGCGGCCACGGCGTCGGTCCAGTCCGGCGGCGGCGGCGGTACCTCGCCGCATTTCTTGTAGTCCTCCTCGATGCGCGTGATCTCGTCGAGCAGCTTTCTCTGCAGGGTCGGATAGCCCTGCAGGTCGCGCGTCACGATCGCGCCCAGGCGCTCGAACTCGCGCTCGACGCGCTGGCCGACCTCCTGGCGCCCATGCGCGAGCAGCACCGCCTTGTTGCGCTGGTTCATCTCGGCGGCGGCCGCGGCGAGCCAGCGCCCGGCCATGCGCAGCGGCGCGCCGACCATGTGGCCGAGCGCTCGGAACAGATCGTGCATCGGGCGGCGCGCGGCGTACATGAAGGCCATGCCGACCACGACAAGCGCCAGCATCGACAGCGGCACGTTGTCGGGCCACAGCAGCCAGGATTGAAAGCTCATGACGTCCTCCTTTTCTCATCACAAGCTAGATCAGAACGACGTCAGCCGGCTGATAAGTTATTGCCTTTCAGGAACTATGACTTCGCGCTGCCGAGGAATAAGTCCTGCGTGTTGGCAAATCGCTTCAGGCGCGTTCGCGCATCGGAAGTTTCGTGTAAGGTGGACCGCGCTGCACCATAAGACGGGAGGAACGCAAATGCGCAGGTACGCCCAAGTCACGCTGCTCTTGCTGCTCGCGGGATGCTCGAGAACAGTGCTCGTGTCCGTGCCGCCACGCATGGATCTCAGGACCTACGGCACCGTCGGCATCGTCGAGTTCGCTTCCAATTCCGAGCGCACCATCAACGCGCACGCCACGCGGCAGTTCCAGGAGCAGATCCAGGCGGCGCAGCCGGGAACGCGCTTCATCGAGCTGGGCGACCGGGACACGGTGCTCGCGGCGGTGGGCGCGAGGCAGCTGGACCCGACGGTTCTGCGGAAGATCGGCGAAAGGTACGGCATCGCCGCGGTGTTCCTCGGCGACATCGCCTATTCGGAGCCGCGCACCGACGTGAAGATCGCCGACCTGCAAAAGCTCGAAGGCGGCGTGCGCGCCGAGGTGAGGGGCGATATTTCGAGCAGGCTGATGGAGACCACGAGCGGCGCCAGCGTCTGGAGCAGCTCGGCATGGGCAAGGCGGCAGCTCGGCAGCGTCAGCGTCTCGGCGGAGCACGGCGTGAGCGGCAGCATGAGCAAATCGAATCCGCGCGACGAGATGGTGCCGGCGCTGGTCTACCAGCTGACGCACGATTTTCGACCGAGCTCGGTGCGCCAGCCCGCGCCATAGTCCGGCGCATGAAACGTCGCATCGCTTTTGTCATGCTTCTCTGCGTGGCCGCCACTGCGCAGGCGCAGCTCCAGCTTCCCAACATGCCGCAGACGCCGGAGGAGAAACAGTTCTATGCCGTCGTCTCTCGCGCGGTGACTCAGGTGATGCCGCTGGAGAAGGGACGCTTCGCGCTGACCTTGGGCGATCGCGCCAATCCGTCGTTCCCCGGCGAAGCGCAAAACAATTTCGAGCAGGTCCCGTGCGAGAGGCTCGCGGCGTTTGGTTTCCTCGGCTACGCGACCGAGCTGGGAAAGCTCACCGCCGCGGCGTGCAAGAACGGCGCGCGCGTGCGCGAGCTCTCGGCGAAAGCACGCGCGCGGCTGCCGTTGATGATGGCGGGACTGCCGATCAAGGAAGAGGATGCGCGGAAGATCGGCTGGTACTACGCTCAGGAAACTCTAAGCGACGGCGCAGAGTTCTATTACTTTCCCTTGATCGCCGTCGGCCACGGCGTCCTCGGCGTTTACAGCGGAGTGCTTTACGACAAGAAAACCGGCAGCGCGGTCGTGATCCAGACCGAGGCAAGGCAGATGTGCGGTGAGAACTTCGTGAAGGAGTTCAAGGACGCGCCGTTCTGCGCTGACATGCGCGGGACGCTCAAGCGCCTCGCGCAATCGATCCGCGCCGCGATGTAACCGGCGCGCTCCAAAAAAAACCCCGCCGATCAGGCGGGGTTCTAGTTTGCAATTTCTTCGCGTTGTGTATCAGGTACCCCAAACCACACCATCGCCGTCGAACTCTTCGTCATCAGCATG
>VBCP01000456.1 GCA_005888925.1 Betaproteobacteria bacterium
CGGGCATCAACTACGCGGTTGCAATTGTGCTGCTGCGCGCCGGGCGCGAGCACCACAGCATCACGCTCGAGGCCGATGGCCGCCACCTGCTGACGGACGTGTGGACCTCCGCCGGCGTCATCGTCGGCGTCGCGCTGGTGTTCGTCACCGGCTGGCTGCGCCTCGATCCGCTGGTCGCGATCGCGGTCGCCCTGCATATTCTGTGGACCGGATTCGGCCTCATGCGCCGCTCGGTGCGTGGCCTCCTCGACCCGGCGATCTCCGCCGAGGATCAGAAAGAGGTCGCGCAGCTGATCGCCGAATATTCACGCCGCTACGGCGTGTCGTTCCACGCCGTGCGCACCCGCCAGGCGGGCGCGCGGCGCTTCGTGTCATTCCATCTTCTAGTGCCCGATGCGTGGACCGTGGCGCAGGCGCATCAACTTTCGGAGGAGATCGAGGCGCGCATGCGCTCGATGGTGCCGAACGCCGCGATCTTCACGCACATCGAGCCGATCTCGGATCCGGCTTCCTACGATGACCAGGAACTCGACCGCTAATGCCCCGGCAGGATGATCTCGATGTGAAAGCGGCTGACGTTGAGGAACGGCGCGGAAGCGACCTGGCGGCCGCCGGGCTGCAGCTCCCACACCTCGGCGTTGGTCACGGCGATGAAGTCGCGCGCTTCGGCCATGAAGTCTGTAATCCGCGCGCCGGGCACGAGCTCGATGAAGCCGCGCACGCGGTAGCTCGAAGTGAAGATGGTGACTTTGGTTCGATCTTCCATGTCACAGTCCCTTGGCGCGCTCGCGCAACACGTATTTCTGGATCTTGCCCGTGGCGGTCGTCGGCACCGGGCCGAACACCACCTTCTTCGGAATCTTGAAGCGGGCCAGGTTCTGCCGGCACCAGTCGATGTATTCGGCCTCGGTGGCTTGCGTGCCGGGCTTGAGCTGGATGAACGCGCACGGCGTCTCGCCCCACTTCTCGTCGGGCCGCGCGACCACTGCGGCGAGCTGAGTGGCCGGATGCTTATAGAGCGCGATCTCGACTTCCACCGACGAGATGTTCTCGCCGCCCGAGATGATGATGTCCTTCTTGCGGTCCTTGATCTCGACGTAGTTGCTCGGATGCCAGACCGCCAGGTCTCCGGTATGCATCCAACCCCCGGCGAACGCATCGGCAGTCGCCTTGGCGTCCTTTAGATAGCCCAGCATCACGGTGTTGCCGCGCACCAGGATCTCGCCGATTGTCTTGCCGTCCTGGGGCACCGGCTTGCATGTCTTCGGGTCGCCGACGATGTGTCCCTCCACCACCGGGTAGCGAATACCCTGGCGCGCCATCTCGGTAAAGATGTCCCGCCAATTTTCCTGCGGAGCACATAGCGTCGAGGGTCCCTGGAGCTCGGTCATGCCGTAGATGTGCAGCACCTTGAAGTCGAGCTCCTCCATTGCCTTGATCACCTTCGCCGGCGGCGGCGAGCCGCCGGTCTGGATGTGCACGGTACGCTCGAATCGCCGGCGCTCCTGCTCGGGAGCACCGATCAGCATCGCGAGCACGGTCGGTGCGCCGCACATATGGGTCACGCCGTGCTCCACGATCAAGTCGAAAATCCGCTTCGGCTCGACCGCGCGCAGGCAAACGTGCGTGCCCGCCATCGCCGTGACCGACCAGGGAAAGCACCAGCCGTTGCAATGGAACATCGGCAGGGTCCACAGATAAACCGGCTGCGCGGGCATCGCCCAAGCCATGACGTTGCCGACGGACTCGAGGAACGTGCCGCGATGATGGTAGACGACACCTCGTTCGACGGCAGCGACCATCCTAAATCGGTGGTTCCGCTGCGCAGGAAGGCTTCGTATTCGACGCTGCCGAGCCGCTCTCCCGGCCCCTGATACTGCGGATCGTCCAGGTCGATAACGAGAAGCTTGCGCTTCAGCTGCTTGAGAGCGGGGCCCACCACGGCTGCGAATACGCGATCGGTGATGAATACCTTCGCTCCGCCGTGCTCGAGGATGTAGGCCACCGTGTCGGCGTCGAGGCGGGTATTGATCGTGTTCAGCACAGCACCGATCGCCGGCACGCTATGATGGGCTTCGAGCATCGCGGGCACGTTCGGCAGCATCGCGGAGACCACGTCGCCGCGGCGCACGCCCGCTTTCTTCAGCGCCGACGCGAGACGTGTCGAGCGTTCATGGAACTCGCGGTATGTGAAGCGCGTATCGCCATGAATTACTGCGATGCGCTCGGGGTAGATCTCGGCGGCGCGAGGCAGAAAGACGATCGGAGAGAGCGGCGTGTAATTGGCGGCCGCAGGTTTCAGATCGGCCCAGAGTGATTTGCGCGGCGCAGCAACACGGCTCGCGCCGTTGCCTTTCTTCTTCGCAGTCTTTCCCATCGACGTCCTCCCCGATTACACTGGCCAATCTACTCCAGGGAGGAGGACCCCGTGAAGAGAATCGCCATTGCACTGGCCGTTTCGCTCGCCGTGTCGGGCGCGGCCCTCGCGCAGGAAAAGACCATCAAGATCGCGGGCTTCGGCGCCAAGACCGGCGCCGTGCGTTCGTTCGGCGTCAACAGCGAGGCGGCGCTGCTCGCCGCGGCGGATGTGATCAACAAGCAGGGCGGCGTGCGGCTCGCCGACGGCTCGAAGGCGAAGATCGCGGTGGAGTTCTACGACGACCGCTGCACCGCCGAAGAAGGCATCTCGATCATCCGGCGCATCGCGGGTACCGAGGCGATCGTCGCCGTCGGCCCGACGTGCTCGAACGTCGCCGAGCCGCTCTTCGGCATCCTGCAGAAGAAGGTCGACGACAAGAGCGATTCGGGCTTGCAGATGCCGATCTTCACGGATGTCGCCGTGAAGGGCGGCCTTGCGAAAATTTCCGAGTGGTCGTTCCGCAACGTGCCGAGCGAGTGGACCATGTACTCCTCGCTCTTCTACTGGCTGAAGACGCGCAATCCGGGCGCGCAGACCGTGTACGGCGGCGTCGAGGAAGACTTCGCTCATTCGCGCGCCTCCTGGTATGCGGTGATGAAAGACCGCGCAGAAGCGAACGGCTACAAGGTGCTGGGCAACTCGAAATGGCTGTTGAACGACAGCAATTTCGCCACCCAGGTGCGCGAGATGAAGAACGCGAACGCGGACATCGTGGCGATCGCCGCGCACCCGTTCACGACCTGCGGCGTGCTGAAGGAAATGCAGCGCCAGGGCGTCAAGCCCAAGGTGCT
Organism: Betaproteobacteria bacterium; assembly: GCA_005888925.1. Taxonomy (GTDB): domain Bacteria; phylum Pseudomonadota; class Gammaproteobacteria; order Burkholderiales; family SG8-39; genus SCGC-AG-212-J23. Next base: position 3,211 of record VBCP01000456.1, read on the forward strand.
GATCGGCCTGACGAGCTCCTCGAGCATGGAGACGCTGCAGGGCTGCGCCAAGCAGGCCGAAGGCATCATCATCCCGACCTCGTTCGCGCCGGTGACCAAGGAAGGCAAGTTCGCCGCCGAGACCACCGCCAAGTTCAAGGGCGCGGCCGACCTGCACTCGATGGCAGCGTGGGAAAACATGTTCATCCTCAAGGACGTCATCGAGTCCGAGAAGGTTTCGGGCAACAAGGACCAGCTCCAGGCCGACCGCCGCAAGATCCGCGACGGTCTCGCCAAGCTCAAGGAAACCAAAGGGCTGCTCGGCATCACCAAGCGCACCGAGGATCGCGAAGCGGACAAGCCGTATCTCTTCGTACAGGCGACCAAGGGCGAGTGGAAGGTGCTGCACGACCCGCTCTAGGGAGCGCTTCGACCGATAAGGCGCGGGCCATCTCCGCGCCTTTTTTATGCTCGATTTGCTGCAGGTGGTTTCCGACGGGCTGCTGTTCGGCGCGACCTACGCGCTGATCGGCATCGGCTTCACGCTGGTGTTCGGCGTGATGCACAAGCTGAACCTGTCCTATGCCGCCGCCTCGCTCGGCGGCGCCTATTGCGGCCTGCTGGTGCTGAAAGTCGCGGCCGGCGCGCCGGCCGGGCTCGTCTTCCTCGGCGCGCTCGTCGCGGGCGGCGTGATCGGCTGGCTCGTGTACCTGACGTGCTTTCACTTCATTCCGCTCTCCAATCCGCTCGCCACGCTGATGTCCACCGTCGGCATGCTGCTCCTCATCGACGAGATCATCGTCCACGTCACGGCCGGCATGCCGCAGAACTACCCCGCGATGTTCGAGGACGTGATGCTGCACGTGGGCGGCTTCACGCTGCGCGGTGATCTGCTGCTGGTCTTTCTTCTCTCGGTGCTGTGCATGGCCGGATTGCTCGCGCTCCTCTACCGCACCAAGCTCGGCCTCGCCACCCGTGCGGTTTCCCAGCAGGCGGTGGCGGCACAGCTCTGCGGCATCCGCGTCGCGCGCGTCAACGCCCTGACTTTCATCGTCACCGGCCTCCTCGGCGGCGTAGCCGGCGCGATGATCGGCGCGGCCGTGGGCGCGCTCTCGCCGCTGCTCAGCGCGCCGCTAACCGTCAAAGGCCTCATCGTCACGGTGATCGGCGGCCTCGGCAGCATCCCCGGCGCGATCATCGCGGGCCTGCTGGTCGGCGGCTTCGAGAACGTCTTCCAGCTCTACCGCGGCGTCACCGAGCGCGATTTCTACGTGATGCTCTTGCTGTTCGCTTTCCTGATCTTCCGCCCGGGCGGCCTGTTCGCGCCCAAGACGGGCAGGGATTGATGGACTTCTACTACGGCCTCGCGCAGATCGTGGGCGTGCACACGCTGCTCGGCTTATCGGCGTACATCGTTCTGCTCACCGGCCAGGTGAGTCTCGCACAGGCCGCGTTCTTCGGCATCGGTGCCTATACCGCCGGAATGCTCACGGTGCTTGCGGGCTGGCACATCGTGCCGGCGCTTGGCGCAGGCGCCGTCGTCGGCGCAACGACTGCGTGCGCCGTGGGATTCCCGGCGCTGCGCGTGAAGGGCCTGATGCTGGTGGTGGCAACGCTCGCTTTCGGCGAGGGCGTGCGCCTGTTCTTCTTCAATTTCGACTACCAGGTCGCAAAAGGCGGCATCAAAGTCGGCCCACTCGGTGGCGAGGGCTTCCGGCAGATCCGCTATTTCCCGGAGCACGGCTGGACCACCGGCGAGGTGATGGTGTTCATCTGGGCATTCGTGCTCGTGGCAATGGCGGCGTTGTGGTGGTTCGATCGCTCGCGCTACGGCGCGGTGCTGCGCGCGGTCGGCGAAGACGAGCTGGCCGCGCAATCGGTGGGTGTGAACCTCACCGCCGTCAAAGTGAGCGCCATGACCGTCGGCGGCGCCGTCGCCGGCCTCGGCGGCGGCATCTACGCGCACTACACGACGCATATCGAGCACAGCAATTTCAATGTGCTGGTCGCGACCTTTGCGCTCGCCTATCCGATCGTTGGCGGACTCTCCAATGTATTTGGCACCCTGGCAGCAGTGATCTTCGTCCAGGTCTTTCTGATCGAGGGGCTGCGCGATCTCGGCGACTGGCGCAATCTTCTGTTCGGCGCGCTCATTATCCTGGCGATGAACCTGCGGCCACACGGGCTGTTTGGGAGGCGGCGTGCTTGAGCTAAAGGGCGCGGCGCGCCACTTCGGCGGCGTGCGCGCGGTCGACGATCTCGACCTGAAGGTCGCGCAGGGCGAGATCGTCGGCCTGATCGGGCCCAACGGCTCGGGGAAGAGCACGGCGGTCAATGTCATCACCGGGCTTTTCCCCTTGAGCGCCGGCGAGATCTACTACCAAGGCCAGCCCCTCGGCCGCGTGCCGACCCACAGGCGGCTCCAACTCGGCATCGCGCGCACGTTCCAGAACATCCGCCTCTTCGGCCAGCTGTCCGTATGGCAGATCCTC
>VBCP01000458.1 GCA_005888925.1 Betaproteobacteria bacterium
GGCGCGCATCTGTATAAGAACGTGCCGTATGACGCGCTCAAGGACTTCACGCATATCACGATGGTGGCTTCCGGGCCTTACGTGCTGGTGGTCAACCCGCAGAAGGTGCCGGTGAACTCGGTGCGCGAGCTCATCGCCTCGGCGAAGGCGAAGCCCGGCGCGATCGACTATGCAAGCTCGGGCAACGGCAGCTCGCAGCACCTGGTCGGTGCGTTGTTCAATTCGATGGCCGGCGTGCAGCTTAACCACGTGCCTTACAAGGGCAGCGGTCCGGCGATGCAGGATCTGCTGGGCGGACAGGTCGGCGTGTCGTTCGCTGGCGTACCGAACGTGCTTGGGCAGGTGCGCAGCGGCAAGCTCAAGGCGCTCGGCGTCACGACGCCGAAGCGCTGGTTCGCGCTGCCCGAAGTGCCGACCATCGCCGAAGCCGGCATTCCCGGTTACGAAGCGACGCTCTGGCTCAGCATCTCAGGACCGGCCGGCATGCCGGCGCCGATCGTCCAGCGCCTCTACGCCGAAATCAGCAAGGCATTGCAGGATCCGGGCTTGCGCGAGAGCTTCCGCGCGGTCGGCGTCGAGCCCGACGCAACCAGTGGCGAGGAGCTCATGCGCTACATGCGCTCCGAAGATGAAAAATGGGGGAAGGTCGTGAAGGAGACCGGCGCGACGGTCAACTGAGTCGTGGTCTTTTCCTTTTCTGACTCCGTCCGAGGAATTTTGACGCGGCAGGGCCGGTGTTTCGGCATAGAGTCCTGCGCATGAAAACACTTCTCGTCATCGCCGCCGCCGCGGCCCTCGCGGGTTGCGGCGTCGAAGCCGTCGGCACCGCCGCCACCGCTGCGTCGATCAAGAAGCAGGAACTGGAGCAAGGCCAAAGAACCATGCAGCAGACCCAGCAGAAGATCGACGCAGCAATGCAGCAGATGCAGCAGCGCGCCGGCGGGTCGACCGAACAGTAGCTACATGCTGCGGCGGTACTGGCCGCCGACCTCGAAGAGCGCGTGCGTGATCTGCCCGAGCGAGCAGACGCGCACCGCGTCCATCAGCACCTCGAACACGTTCTCGTCGCGGATCACCGCATCGCGCAGCCGCTCGAGCATCGCGGGCGTCTCGCTCCTATTCCGGGCGTGGAATTCCCGCAGCCGCTTCAACTGCGAGCGCTTCTCGTCCTCGGTCGAGCGGATGAGCTCCAGCTTCTGCGGCGTCGGGTCGCCGTGCGGGTTGCGGAAAGTGTTGACGCCGATGATCGGATACGAGCCGTCGTGCTTCTTGTGCTCGTAGTAGAGCGACTCCTCCTGGATCTTGCTGCGCTGGTAGCCGGTCTCCATGGCCCCCAGCACGCCGCCGCGGCTGGAGATCGCTTCGAACTCCTTCAGCACCGCTTCCTCGACCAGATCGGTCAGCTCCTCCATCAGGAACGAGCCCTGGTTCGGGTTCTCGTTCTTCGCCACGCCCCACTCCTTGTTGATGATCATCTGGATCGCCATGGCGCGGCGCACCGATTCCTCGGTGGGCGTGGTGATCGCCTCATCGTAGGCGTTGGTGTGCAACGAATTGGTGTTGTCGTAGGTTGAAATCAGCGCCTGCAGCGTCGTGCGGATGTCGTTGAACGCGATCTCCTGCGCATGCAGCGAGCGCCCGGAAGTCTGCGAGTGGAACTTGAGCTTCTGGCTGCGCTCGTTGCCGCCGTAGCGGTTCTTCAGCGCCACGGCCCAGATGCGCCGCGCCACGCGCCCGAGCACCGCGTACTCCGGGTCCATGCCGTAGGAGAAGAAGAACGACAGGTTCGGCGCGAAGTCGTCGATCTTCATGCCGCGCGCGAGATAGGCCTCGACGAACGTAAAACCATTGGCCAGCGTGAACGCCAATTGGGAAATGGGATTGGCCCCAGCCTCGGCGATGTGATAGCCGGAGATCGACACCGAGTAGAAGTTCTTCACGTCGTTGGCGATGAAGTATTCCTGGATGTCGCCCATCACCTTGAGCGAGAACTCGGTCGAGAAGATGCAGGTGTTCTGGCCCTGGTCCTCCTTGAGGATGTCGGCCTGCACCGTGCCGCGCACGGCGGCCAAAGTCTTGGCTTTTATCTTCCGGAGTTCTTCCGCGCTGGGCTTGTGGCCCAGTTTCTCGACCTGCTGATCAATGGCGGTGTTGAAGAACATCGCCAGGATCGTCGGTGCCGGGCCGTTGATCGTCATCGACACGGACGTGGCCGGGTCGCACAGGTCGAAGCCCGAGTAGAGCACCTTCATGTCCTCCAGCGTCGCGATGGAGACGCCGGAGTTGCCGACCTTGCCGTAGATGTCGGGGCGCTCGTCGGGGTCGAAGCCGTAGAGCGTGACCGAGTCGAAGGCGGTCGAGAGGCGCTTCGCCGGCAGGTCCTTCGACAGCAGGTGAAAGCGCCGGTTGGTGCGGAACGGATCGCCTTCGCCCGCGAACATGCGCGTCGGGTCCTCGTTCTCGCGCTTGAAGTGAAATACGCCGGCGGTGAACGGGAACTCGCCCGGCAGGTTCTCGCGCATGCGCCAGCGCAGGAGCTCGCCGTGATCCTCGAACCTCGGCAGGGCCACCTTGGGCAGCTTGGTGCCGGAAAGCGAAGTGCTGGTGAGCCGCGTGCGAAGCTCCTTGCCGCGCACCTTCACGACCTGCTCGTCGCCGGAGTAGGCCTTCACCGTCTTCGGCCAGCTGTCGATAAGCTTCTTCGCTTCGGCGGCGAGCGCCGCTTCCTTCTCGTCGATCAGCGTGCCGATCTCGGGCACGTCCTTGCCGAGCATCGTCTGCGTCGCGCGGAGCTGCTGGCGCGCGCGGGCAAGCTGGGATTGCTGCCCGATATGAACGTGGTAGCCGCGCACGCTCTCGGCAATCTCCGCGAGGTAGCGCTGCCGCTTGGCGGGAATGATGACGTGCACGCTCGATGAAGCCTTGCTCTCGGGCCTCGGCAGCCGTCGCTCGCCAAGTTTCAAACCTTTGGCGGACAGCTGATCGGCGATCGCGTGATACAGCGCGGTGACGCCATCGTCGTTGAAACGGGCGGCGATGGTGCCGAATACCGGCATCGATTCCGGCGATGCGCGGAATGCCTCGCGGTTGCGCTGCACCTGCTTGCGCACGTCGCGCAGGGCGTCTTCGGCGCCCTTGCGGTCGAACTTGTTGATCGCCACGAAATCGGCGAAATCCAGCATGTCGATCTTCTCGAGCTGGCTCGCGGCGCCGAATTCCGGGGTCATCACGTAGAGCGAGACGTCGGCGTGCGGCACGATGGCGGCGTCGCCCTGGCCGATGCCCGCGGTCTCGATGATGACGAGGTCGTAACCGGCCGCCTTGCACGCGGCGATGGCATCGCCGATCGCCGCCGAAAGCTCGCCGCCGGTATCGCGCGTGGCGAGCGAGCGCATGAAGGTGCGGCCGCCGTGGATTGCGTTCATGCGGATGCGATCGCCGAGCAGCGCGCCACCGGTCTTGCGCCGCGTCGGATCCACGGAGAGCACGGCGATGCCGAGCTCGTCGCCCTGGTCGAGGCGGAAGCGCCGCACCAGCTCGTCGGTGAGCGAGCTCTTGCCGGCGCCGCCGGTACCGGTCACGCCGAGAACCGGGGCCGGCTTCGCGTCCAGCTTGCCCTTGAAGGCGCCGAGCTCGATGGCGGTAATGATCTGCGCGAGCGAGCGAGCGTTGCCGGGCTCGAGCTCCTTCGGCGCGTGCTGCGCGAGATCGAAGTCGCAGCGCGCCAGGATGTCGTTGATCATGCCCTGCAGGCCCATGCGCTGGCCGTCTTCCGGCGAATAGATGCGCGCGACGCCGTAGTCCTGCAGCTCCTTGATCTCGGCGGGAACGATCACGCCGCCGCCGCCGCCGAACACCTGGATCTGCGCGCCGCCGCGGCTCTTCAGCAGATCGACCATGTACTTGAAGAACTCGAGGTGGCCGCCCTGGTACGACGAGATCGCTATGCCCTGCACGTCCTCCTGCAGCGCCGCGCTGACGATTTCCTCGACCGAGCGGTTGTGCCCGAGGTGGATCACCTCGGCGCCCGAGCCCTGCAGGATGCGCCGCATGATGTTGATCGATGCGTCGTGGCCGTCGAACAGGCTCGCCGCGGTGACGAAGCGGATCTTGTGCTTGGCCTTGTAGACGAGCTTGGCGGAGTCGGAGAGGTCCGTCATGCCAGGAGCCTAGTTGACGTTTACGTAAACGTCAATCTCGGTAGGACGGATCTCGCGCATCCAGCAGGCGCAGCATCGCGGCGAAGACGTCCTGGTTGGTGCGCGCCTCGCCCGGACCGGATTCGCCCAGCATCCGGTCAATCACCTGCGGCGAAAGCCGGTTGATCTCGCCGCCGGCGAGCGCGGCTGCCAGCTGCACGTCGCATGCGCGCTGCAGCGTCCACAGGCGCAGGAAAGCCTCGGCGACGTTCGTTCCCCACGAGAGCAGTCCGTGGTTGCGCAGGATCATCACCTGCTTGTCGCCCAGATCGCGCACCAGGCTTTCGCGCTCCGAGAGATCCACCGTGACGCCTTGTAGCTCGTGATAGGCGACGCGGTCATGGAGCATCGCGCCATAGAAGTTGTCGCTGGAGAGGCCTTCCTTCAGGCACGACACGGCGATGCCGTTGGTGGTGTGCGTATGCATCACGCAATGCGCATGCGCGACCGCGCCGTGAATGGCGGAATGGATCACGAAGCCCGCGCGGTTCACGGGCCACTTGCTCTCGCGCAGCACGTTGCCTTCGAGATCGATCAGCACGAGGCTCGACGCAGTGATCTCGCGGTAGTACAGGCCGAAGGGGTTGATCAGGAAGCGCGGCTCGGAGCCCGGCACGCGCAGCGTGATGTGATTGAAGATGAGCTCGGTCCAGCCAAGCATGTCGAAGATGCGATAGCACGCGGCCAGCTCGACGCGCGCCTGGCGCTCGGCCTCGGTCATCGGCAGCTCTTTTGCCGTGCGAGCGGCGGTGGGCATGTAGATGGTCATGGCGGGAGTTTACTCTGCTGAAATCGCGCGCCGTAGCTGCGCCAGCACTTCCGGCGAATCCCACTTGACCGCGCCGAGATGACGGCCGATCTCGCGACCCGCCCGGTCGACGAGCAGGGTGGCCGGCAGTCCGGCGGCGTCGATAGTGAATGCGGCCTTGGCCGACGGATCGACATAAAGGGGCAGCGTCTTGATGCCGATCTCGGAGAAGAACCTGCGCGCGATCGGCACGCCCTGCTGGTCGACCGAGAGCGCGACCACCTGGAAGCGTTCGCCGCCTAACTGCGCCTGCAGCCGATCAAGCGCCGGCATCTCTTCGCGGCATGGGGCGCACCACGTGGCCCAGATGTTGAGGACCACGACCTTGCCCCGAAAGTCCGCGAGGGACAGCGCGCGACCCGCGCCATCCACGAAGCGCAGCTCGGGAATCGCCTTGGGCTTTGCCGCGCGCGCGAACGGCGTCGCGCTCGACTGCCAGTACGAAAGGTAAATGCCCGCCGCGGCGGCGGCGACTGCCACCCCGGCAAAAATGAGCGCGATGCGCAGCTTCATGCGCGACGCAGGATCGCCCGCGCGCAGTTGTAGCCCGCCAGGCCGGGAACGGCTGGATGCATCGCCTGACCGCACAGCCACAACCCGCCGATCGGCGTGCGGTAGCCGGCAAGCTCGGGCAAAGGACGCATCCAGAGTGCCTGGTCGAGCGCGAGCTCCGCCTGATGCGGCTGCCCCTCCGGCCAATTCCCGGGCGACGCGAGAACCTTGCATTCGGCGATCGGCGGCGCATGCGGAGCCAGCAGCTTGGTCGCGAGCGCGCCGATGTTTGCATCGCCCGCTTGCTCATGAGGCACGTACTGCAAATGCACCTCGGCGCCTTTGCCGTCCGCGATCAGATCAAGCCAAGGCTGGGCCGACACCCGCCGGTGCTTGGCGTCGTCATAGGCGCGCTCGACATAGTCGAGCGATGGCGCGAGCGTCAGCGTCTTCCAGTCGGGCGCGCGCTCGAACGCCAGAGCGACCTTGGCGGCCACGCCGCGGCTGCGGATGTGGCGCAGGGCACGCAGCAGGTCCGGATCGAGCCAGCCGGGTTCGACGAGATCGGCCAAGGTGCGCCGCGGATCAGCCGCCGACACGACCAGCGATGCGCGGAGTTCCTCACCGCCCGCGAGCACCACGCCGCTGGCCTGGCCGCCGCGTACGACGATGCGCGCGGCCTTCGCTTCGCGCACGGCGACCGCGGAACGCGCGCGCAGCAGCCGCGCCAGATTCGACGCCGGCGTGCGAAACACGCCGGCCGGGCTGCCGGCGTGGTAATGCAGCAGCCGGAAAGCAGTGCCGGCGGACCGCGGGCCCTGCAGCAAATGGCGCACGGCGTGCGCGCCAAGCGCGCCCTTCAGGACATCGCTTTCGAACCAGTCGTCGAGCAGCTCGGCCACCGGCATCGGCAGCAGGCGCATCAGGTCCTCCATGCCTTGCCGCCCCAGCCGGCGCAGCCTGAAAGCAAATCGCAGATCGACCAGGCTCGGCGGGGCCTCGACGTACAGGCGTTCGAGCAACTGGGCGAGCCTTGCCATGCGCTCGCAGAAGCGCGGCCAGCTTTCGGCGTCGCGCGCACTGACGCGCCCGATGGCCTCGACGCTGCGCGCCATGTCTCGCCAGAGCTCCAGCACGCCGCCGTCACCGAGCGGCACGCGCAGCCACGGATCGGGCAGAGCGATGGTGAGGGCGCTAAGCGCCAACTCGCGCACGAGTTGCGGCGGCACCCAACCGATCGTGCGCCCGCGCGGCGTGTCCTCCTGCAGCACCGTGACGCTGCGGCCCGCGCGCGCCAGAAGTTCCGCCGCAACCAGGGCGTTCGCCTCTGCGCCGATGACGATGACGTCGCTCAGGCGCGTCTCCCGAGGACCTCGAACGCGGCATTGCGCCCCGAAGCGCCCATCACGCCGCCGCCGGGATGCGTGCCCGAGCCGCACTGGTAGAGACCATGGATCGGCGTGCGGTATCGCGACCAGGCGGGCGCCGGGCGCAGGAAGAACATCTGCTGCAGCGTGAGCTCGCCCTGGAAGATGTTGCCTTCGCTCAAGCCGACGATGCGCTCGATGTCGGCCGGCGTGATCACCTGGCGGTGCAGGATCGCGCCCTTCAGGTTCGGGGCGTATTCGGACAGCGTATCGATCACCGTGTCGCCGAGCTGCTCGCGGCGTGCGTCGCTCCAGCCGCCGTTCAGGTGATACGGCGCGTATTGCACGAAGATCGACATCACGTGCTTGCCCGGCGGCGCCATCGACGGATCGAGCATCGAAGGAATGATGATGTCCATGTACGGCCGGCGCGAGATCTCGCCGTATTTGGCGTCGTCGTAAGCGCGCTCGAGGTAGTCGACGCTCGGACTGATGGAGATCGCGCCGCGATAAATGGGATTGAGATGCGGCGGCCCGTTCTGCGGGATGCAGGTGAAGCGCGGCAGCTCGCCGAGGGCGAGGTTCACCTTGGCCGAGGCGCCGCGGAACTTGTAGCGCCGGATCGAGCCGACGAAGTCCTCGGGCAGATGCTCTTCGCCGACCAGGCCGAGGAAGGTGCGGCGCGGATCCGCGCCGGACACCACGCAGGCGGCGTGGAGTTCTTCGCCGCCCTCCAGCACGACACCCCTCGCTCGGCCACCGGAGACCAGCACCTTGGAAACCGGCGCCTGCGTGCGGATCTCGGCGCCATGCGCCTGCGCCGCGGCGGCAATCGCCGCGCTCACCGAGCCGTTGCCGCCTTTCGCAAAGCCCCACGCGCGAAACACGCCGTCGAGCTCGCCCATGTAGTGGTGCAGGAGCACGTACGCCGTGCCCGGCGAGCGCGGGCCGAGCAAGGTGCCGATGATGCCGCTCGCCGACTTGGTGCCTTTCAGCGCCTCGCTTTCGAACCATTCGTCCAGGTAATCGGCGGCGCTCATCGTGAGCAGCTTCCAGAGAGCGTGCAGATCCTTTTCCGCCAGGCCGCGGAAATAGCGGCCGAGGCGCAGGAGATCGAGGAGCTCGCGCGGATCGAGCGACGCCGGATCCGGCGGCGCGGTCGAGAGCAGCGGCTTCACTGCGCGCGCCATGCGATGCAGCAGCAGGCCGAACTCGTCGTAGGCCTCGGCGTCGCGCCGCGAGTGGCGCGCGAGCTCGCGGCGGTTCTGGTCGTGGTCCGCCCACTGCGCGAGGTAGTCGTTATTCGCGAGCGGCGTGAGCGTGCTCTCGAGCGGAAGGATGTGCAGGCCGTGGCGCGCGAGCTCGAGCTCGCGGATGATCTCGGGGCGCAGCAGGCTCACCACGTAGGAAAACACCGAGAAGCGGAAGCCGGGGAACACCTCCTCGCTCATCGCGGCGCCGCCGACGCGCTCGCGCCGCTCGAGCACCAGCACCTTGCGCCCGGCGCGCGCGAGATAGGCGGCACAGGCCAGCCCGTTGTGCCCGCCGCCGACAATGATGACGTCGTAGGCTGTCATGCCTTTTTCCGCGGTGGATCGAAGAACGGCTTCTTCACCACCGTAGCATTGGCGCGCTTGCGGCGATGCTCGACCGTGATCTCCATTTCCAGCGCTGTGCCGACCGCGGCCGATTGAGAACGCAGATGGGCGAGCGCGATGTACTTCTTCAGGAGCGGCGACCAGCCGCCGCTCGTCGCATAGCCGGCTTGCTCGCCATCGGCGTAGAGCGGCACGCTCATGCGCCACGCCGCGCTCGGCAGCCGCGTCGCGAGGCCCACCTCGGCATACAGACGCTCGAGCGAGTTCCATTCCAGCTCGATGCCGACGAACTGCCATTGCGGCCCGCACGCCTTTTCCGCATCCAGTGCCTCGCGGCCGATGAAGCGCTCCTTGCCGAGATTCACGGTCCAGGCGAGATCCAGCTCGAACGGTGAGGAAAGCTGGCTCGCGATCAGCGCCTTGCGCGCGGGGACATAATCGACTTCGATCAGCATCAGTCCCGCTTCGATGCGCGCGATGTCGAGCGCGAGCATGCCCGCGGGCATGATGCCGTACGCGCGGCCGGCGTCCATCAGCGCGTCCCAAAGCGGCACCGCTTGGACGCGGTCAGCCCAGATCTCAAAACCCAGGTCGCCGGTATATCCGGTGCGCGAAATTTGCACCGGGATGCCGCGCAGGCTGGCGCTCGACATGCGGAAGTATTTGAGCGGCGGCGCGCCGAGCGACTGCAGGATGGACCAGGCAGCGGGACCCTGCAGCGAGAGGGCGGCGATGCTTTCCGAAACGTCGGCGATGTCCACCGCCAGCCCGGCCGCGTTGTCCTGCAGCCATCGCAGATTGGGCTCCGCCGAGGTCATGCGGAAGAGGTTCTCGTCCAGGCGGGCGACGGTGCCGTCGTCGATCACCTTGCCGGCGTGATCGCACCAGGGGGTATAGAGCACCTGGCCGACCTCTGCCTTGAGAACGTTGCGCGTGACGATCAGGTCGAGCAGCCGCGCGGCGTCGCGGCCGCGCACGAGATATTTGTAAAGCGGCGAGACGTCGAACAGCGCGGCCGCCGTCCGGATGACGTGGTATTCGCGCTCGTGGGTAAGCTCGTAGGAGCTCGCGACGATGTGCCCCGCCCAGCGGCGCCAGGCATGGCTCGCGCAGAGCGCCGCCGTGCGCTCGTGGAACGGCGTGGTCTTCAGCATCAGTCGATGCGGGCGCCGCTCTGCGCGTCGAAGTAATGCGCGTCGGCCGGGCGATAGCGCAACGGCAGGCGGCCGGTGCGCGCCGGCGCCGAGGCGTGCATGCGGGCCGCGATGCGCACGCCCTGCTCGAGATGACCGTAGACCAGCGTGTCCGCGCCGAGCGGCTCGATCAGATCGATCTCGGGCATGAGCAGCGCCACGGCCTCGGCGCACGGCTCGAGATGCTCGGGCCGAACGCCGAACAGGACTTTGCGCCCGTCGCGTTCCTGCGGAATCAGGTTCATCGGCGGCGAGCCGATGAAGCTCGCGACGAAGGTGGTCGCGGGACGCGCATAGACCTCAAGCGGAGCGCCGATCTGCTCGGCGCGGCCGGCATTCATGACGATCATGCGGTGCGCCAGGGTCATCGCTTCCACCTGATCATGAGTCACGTAGAGGCTGGTAGTTCCCAGGCGCCGGTGCAAGGCTTGCAGCTCGGCGCGCATCTGCACCCTGAGCTTGGCGTCGAGATTGGACAGCGGCTCATCGAACAGGAACACCGCGGGCTCGCGCACGATCGCCCGGCCCATCGCCACCCGTTGCCGCTGGCCGCCCGAGAGCTGCCGGGGCTTGCGTTCAAGGTATGCCTTGAGCTCGAGGATGGCCGCCGCCTTCTGCACCCGCGAGTCGATCTCCTGGCGGGAGAAACCCTTGATGCGCAAACCGTAGGACATGTTCTCGTACACCGACATGTGCGGGTAGAGCGCATAGTTCTGGAACACCATCGCGATGTCGCGATCCTTCGGCTCTAGATCGTTGACGACGCGACTGCCGATGCGGATCTCGCCAGAAGTAATCTGCTCCAGCCCGGCGACCATGCGCAGCAGCGTCGACTTGCCGCAGCCGGAGGGACCGACGATCACAACGAACTCGCCATCCGCCACATCCGTGGTGACGCCGTGGATCACCTCGAGGCCGCCGTAGTTTTTTCTGACGTCGCGGAAGGCGAGCTCGGCCATTACTTTTCCGTCTCCACCAGCCCCTTGACGAACCACTTCTGCATCAGCACGACCACCACCGCCGGCGGCAGCATCGCCAGAATCGCCGTCGCCATGATCAGGTTCCACTCATTGGCGGCGTCGCTGCCGACGATCATGCGCTTGATGCCGATCACCGCGGTGTACATGGACTCGTCGGTGGTGATGAGCAGCGGCCAGAGATACTGGTTCCAGCCGTAGATGAACTGGATCACGAAGAGCGCTGCCATGGTGGTCTTGGAGAGTGGCAGCAGCACATCCCAGAAGAACCGCATCGGGCCCGCACCGTCGACGCGCGCCGCCTCCGCGAGCTCGTCGGGCACCGTCATGAAGAACTGCCGGAACAGGAACGTCGCCGTAGCCGACGCGATCAGCGGCACGGTGAGGCCGGCATAGGTGTTGAGCATGCCCAAGTCGGCGATCACCTTGAAGGTCGGGATGATGCGCACCTCGACCGGCAGCATCAGGGTGACGAAGATCATCCAGAAGATGAAGCCGCGCAGCGGGAAGCGGAAATAGACCAGCGCGAAAGCGGAGATTACGGAGATGGTGATCTTGCCGAGCGGGATGACGAGCGCCATCACCATGCTGTTGACCAGCATCGAGGACACGGCCGCCCTCGAGCCCGTCGTGGTGCCGGCGCCGAGCACCTGCGAGTAGTTCTGCACCAGCTGATCGCCCGGCGTCAGAGGCATCGGCACCTGCATGATCTGCTCGAGCGTGAGCGTCGAGGCGACGAACGTCACGTAAAGCGGGAACGCCACCGCGAGGACGCCGGCGATCAGCACCGCATGCGAGAAGAAGGTGAGCCAGGGCCGGTTTTCGACCACTAATACTGGACCTTGCGCTCGATGAAGCGGAACTGCAGCACCGTCAGCGTGATGACGATGAACATCAGGATCACGGACTGCGCGGACGAGCCACCAAGGTCGGCCGCCTTCACGCCGTCGTGGTACACCTTGTAGACTAGGATCTGCGTCGCCTGTGCCGGGCCGCCTTGCGTCGTGGCGTCGATCACGCCGAAGGTGTCGAAGAACGCGTAGATCATGTTGATCACCAGCAGGAAGAAGGTGGTCGGCGAGAGCAGCGGGAAAACGATGGTCCAGAAGCGGCGCGACGGGCTCGCGCCATCGATCGCCGCGGCCTCGATCAGCGATTTCGGTATCGACTGCAGCCCGGCGAGGAAGAACAGAAAATTGTACGAGATCTGCTTCCACACGGCCGCGATCACCACCAGCGCCATCGCCTGGTCGCTCTGGATGATCCAGTTCCAGTCGATGCCGAAGCCCTTCAGCACGTAAGTGACGATGCCGATCGACGGCGCGAACAGAAACGCCCACAGCACGCCGGCGATCGCAGGCGCCACCGCATACGGCCAGATGAGGAGCGTCTTGTAGGCGAGCGCGCCGCGCAGTACGCGGTCGGCCATCGCCGCGAGCAAGAGCGAAATGGCGATCCCCGAAAACGCCACCAGCGCGCTGAAGAGCGCGGTGACCTTGAAGGACTCGAGGTAGTTGCTGTCCCTGAAGAGCGCGCTGAAGTTCGCGAGGCCGACGAACTGCGATTTCAGGCCGAAGGCGTCCTGCAGCTGGAACGAATACCAAACCGCCTGGGTCGCGGGCCAGAAGAAGAACACGATGGTGATCGCGATCTGCGGCGCCACCAGCACGTAAGGCAGCCACGCCGACCGGAACAGAACCCGCTTTTCCACGGGCTACTGCGTTCTACTTATTCGCCGCTTCGAACTGGCGCAGGATGTCGTTGCCGCGCTTCACCGCGTCGTCCAGCGCCGGCTTCGCTTCCTTCTTGCCCGAGAACACCGCCTCCAGCTCCTCCTCGATAACGGTGCGTCCTTGTACGAAATTGCCGAAGCGCAGGCCCTTGGAGTTCTCCGTCGGCGGCTTGTTGGTGAGCTGCTTCAC
>VBCP01000454.1 GCA_005888925.1 Betaproteobacteria bacterium
AGCGACATCTTCGGCGAGATCTTCGGCGGCGGGCGCGGCGGGCGCTCGACGGTGTTCCGCGGCGCGGATCTGCGCTACAACCTGGAAATTTCGCTCGAGCAGGCGGCGCACGGCTTCGACACCAAGCTGCGCATCCCGGCGATGGCGACCTGCGAGAGCTGCAAGGGCAGCGGCGCCCGCCCGGGCACCGCGCCGACCACCTGCCCGTCCTGCCGCGGCGCCGGCCAGGTGCGCGTGTCGCAGGGCCCGTTCTCGATCGCGCAGACCTGCCCGCGCTGCCACGGCTCGGGCAGCATCATTCCGCATCCCTGCGCCCAGTGCGCGGGCAGCGGGCGCATCAAGCTGCAGAAGACGCTTTCGGTGAAGATCCCCTCGGGCGTGGACGAAGGCGATCGCGTGCGGCTTTCCGGCGAAGGCGAGCCCGGCGTCAACGGCGGCCCGCCGGGCGATCTCTACGTGCAGGTGCACATCAAGCCGCACCCGGTATTCACGCGCGACCACGACGACCTGCATTGCGAGATGCCGGTGTCGATCACCAGCGCCGCGCTCGGCGGCGAGATCGCGATTCCGACGCTCGACGGCTCGGCGAAGATCCGCGTGCCGGCGGAGACCCAGAGCGGCAAGACCTTCCGCCTGAAGGGCAAAGGCATCAAGGGCGTGAGGAGCCAGGCGCCCGGCGATCTTTTCTGCCACGTGGTGGTGGAGACGCCGGTCAATCTCACCGAGCGCCAGCGCCAGATCCTGCGCGAGTTCGACGCCATCAGCCAGCAGGACAGCGCGCGCCACAACCCGCGCGCCAAGGGCTGGTTCGACAAAGTAAAAGAGTTCTTCGAGAGCTAGGCTTAGATGCCGAGCGTGCGCCGCAGGAAGGCGAGCGGCTTGCGCGACAGGTAGTAGCCGAGCGTCACGCGCTGGGCATAGATCTTGGCCGTGCCGCGCAGGCCTATGCGCGGCAACCCTTGGCCCGGCAACAATTCCGCGCGCACCACATAGGCGAGCGTGCCATCGGGCGCCACCGTCGCCTCGTAGCTCGAGCGCTGGATCTTCGCCTGCAGCGGCGACAGCGGGTCGACGTGCAGTAACAGGTTCACCTCGGAGCCCTGCTCGAGCTCCACGGCGTCCTCGGGCGGCACGTAGATCGTGACGTCGATCAGCGAGGGATCGGCGATCATCATGATGCGCTCGCCCACCTGCAGCGGGCGTCCGCGCCAATCCTCCTGGCTGGAAAAGACCGCAATGCCGCCCTGCGGCGCGGTGAGCTTCGACTTCTCCAGGAGCTCGGTCAGGTAGCTGACCTCCGCCAGCTTCTCCTGGGTGCGAGCGTTCAGCACCTGCAGCTCGTAGCGGCTCGCCTCGTCGGTGAACGACTTGAAGATCGCGCGCTGCTGATCGGCGCGCGCAATGTCGAGCGCCCTGGACGCCAGCTCGAGCCGGTTCCTGAACCCGGTATCGTCGAGCACCACCAGCAGCTCGTCCGCCTTCACGATCTGATTCGGCTTCACCACGATCTCGCGCACCGCGCCGTCGAGCGGCGAGGTCACCGGGATCGGCCGCGCGGCGGTGATCTCGGCGGGAGCGAGCACGCTCAGCCGTACCGGTACCAGCGACACGAGCGCCGCGACCGCGGCGATCACGGCAAACTGGCGCCAGGTCTTGCGGCTCTTCAGCCAGCGCTTGATGCTGCTGCGCTCGCTGCGCCATGCCCACAAGGCGAAGCCGGTCGAGCCGGCGATCCATTCGGCGACGGCGCGCTCCGCGTCGGAGAAGGGCTCCGCGCGGAAGAACAGCAACCCGCCCAGCGCGATGGCGTTCGGGCCGCGAAGCGGGCAGTGCATCAGGTGCCCCGGAAACCATTCCGCGCCGTCGGCCACCAGCGGCTCCGGCAGCTGCGCGAGCGTGAAACTCTGCGGCTTGTCGAACGGGTCTGGGGTGATGGCCCGCAGCAGGCGCACCAGCCACTGCTGGTAGGGGCTGTCGCCCGCGATGTCCGCGAGACCGGAGGCGGCGACGATCAGCGGCCGGGAAAAGACATCCAGCCGCCACAGTACCGCCTGATCGAAGCGCAGGGCCTGCGAGGCGTCGTTGACCGCGCGGAAGGCGACCTCGCGGTTGGAGCTCGAGCTCTGCAGGCGGCGCTCGAGCTGCAGCAGCGCAATCGCGGGATAGGTGTCCTCGTTCAAGGCGCTACGGCTTCGAGGGCGGCGCTTCGAACACCGCCGTGCCCACCGTGCCCGGGAGCAGGCGCCCTTCGCCCTTTTCGATCTGCGCCTCGACCTCGAGCTGCTGGCTCACGCCGTCGACGCGCGAATTCATCTTCGAAATGCGCGCCTCGTACACCTGCCCGGTCTCCTTGATGCTGATGCTCAAGGGCGTTCCGGTACGCAGCCAGGCGACCCATGCCGCCGGCACGAACATCTGCGCCTTGAGCGCGCTGCCGTTCACGAGGTCGATGAGCGGCTGTCCCGCGGCCACGCTTTCGGCGGCCTTCACACGCAGGCGCGCCACGTTGCCCGCGAACGGCGCATCCACCCTGCAGTAGGCGAGCTGCGATTCGCGGAAGTTGAGCTGGCTGCGCGCCTTCTCGGCGGCTGCGGCGGCGACCTTGACGTCGAGCTCGCCCGCGGCGCCAAGCGCCTGCAGCCGCATGCGCGCGAGGTGCGTCTCGCGCGCCGCGCGGTGCTCCGCGGCGGCGCTGTCCAGCTGGGCCTGCTGCTCGGAGCAGTCGAACTCGATGAGACGGGCGCCCTTCTTGAACTGGTCGCCCAGCCCGACGTTGATGTGCCGGATCTTGCCGGCCATCTGGCTCGACAGCGTGCTTTCCTCGACCGCAGTGATCAGCGCCGGGATTTCGGTCTTCGGTGCCGGCTTGGCGCTCGCGGGCGCGCCTTGCGGTGCCGCTGGCTGCGCAAGGGCGACGCCGAGCATCATCACGAGCGTCGCAGCAAAGGCCGCCATCAGTTGCTCACGCTCAAAGCTTGCGGCGACTCCGCGCCAAGCTGCGGATCGAGGCGCAGGCCCAGCCTGCCGCCGTCGAAATCCGGAGCCGCGCGGCCGTTGCCCGGAGGCCGGCGCATTTGCTTGATTGAGCTTCGCAGGCTTTGGGCTACCCGCAGCGCCGGCCGGGTGACCCGGATCGCGGAGATTTCGCCCAGGACGCGATACGCCGCGCCTTCGCCCAGCACGCGCCACTGTTCATCGTCCACCGGGTCGCTCAGGCTGGTCTTGAATTCCCGCAGCAGCGTGGCGCCGCCTGGGCCGGGCCGCGCGACGATCGCCACGCGGGCAACGCGCCGTCCGTCAGTGGGCGTGTCGACGAAGAGATGCAACTGCAGCTGCACGTCGGCAGGGCGGCCGGCGGCGACCATGCCGGCGCTCGCGAGCACGCGCTCCACCCCTTCGCGCAGCAGGGCGGCGGTGCGCGGCGTGGCGCCCGCAATCTCCGCCACGGCAGCCGAAGGCCGCACAGCGGCCGCACGCGGCGAGAAGCTCGCGCGCTCGAGCTCGTTGAAGCGCAGCTCCACGAGATCCGAGAGTTCCGCGACGGCCTTGGCCTCGTCCTCCTGCGGGACGGCGTCGTATCCCACCGAGTTGAACAGGCGCGCGATGCCGGCCTGGACATTGGCGTAGGCGAGGTCGCGGTTGATGTGGCTCGCCATGGCGCGCGCGCGCGCCCGGATCAGCTCGAGCTCGTTGTCGATGCCGACCTTCTCGCCCGAAGCGAGGTGCTGCACGATGAGGTCGTCGTCGCGCGCGGCTTCGTCCCAGATGAGGAATTCGTCGGCGACCAGGGCGTAGCGCACCGCCGCGAGCCGGGTCTGGGCGAGCACCGCCATCGCCATCGCCTGTCGCCGCGCCTCGTCGGCGCGCCGCTGCGCTTCTTCCGAGCGCCTCACCGCCGGAAGCGAGAAGGCCTTCACCAGGTTGAAGGCCACGTTCACGCCCGCCGAAGCCCAGGTGTTATTGAGCAAAAAGCGGTTGCTGTCGTAGTTCAGCCCGGTCTCGAGGTTGACTCCCGGAAGCAGGCCGATCAGGGCCTTGCGCGCCTCGTCGGCCGAGATGCGCGCGCGGTAGCCCTCCTCGGCCATTTCCGGGCGCATCTGCAGCG